>NZ_RZOS01000702.1:0-2002 GCF_004022605.1 Mesorhizobium sp. M4B.F.Ca.ET.089.01.1.1 | reverse complement strand
GGCCAGGGGCGTGTCCGGCGCGCAGGTGGCGCTCGCTTGGCTGCTCGGCCGGCCGGCGGTGTCGTCGCTGGTGATCGGCGCCCGCAGCGAGGCGCAGCTCAAGGACAACATCGCCGCCGCCAGCCTGACGCTGTCCTTCGATGAGCGGGCGCGGCTCGACGCCGTCAGCCGGCCGCCGGTTCTCTACCCCTATTGGCACCAGCAGCTGACGGCCAAGGGCCGCTTCGGGCCTGCCGACCTGGTGCTCGACCGCAGCGACGTCTGATCGCCGGAAGGGTCAGCCGGTTATGAAACGCCAGACCTCGGGATCCGGTTTGACCTGGCCGCTGAGCACGAAATATTTGTAGAGGACGAGCAGCGAGATCGCCTGCTCGTCCCGCTCGTTGCGGAACTTCTGGCAATAGGCATTGGCGGCGGCGACGATGCGTTCGGCCTCGGCCGGGTGCTTTTCGAAATAGGCCACCCGGTCGGCGAGATCGGAGAAGTCGGGGGCCAGCGGCACATAGTGGACATCGGCCCTGACCTCGCTTTCGGCGAACCAGGTCTCGTAGGTCGGCGGCGGCATCAGGCAGAGCGAGTTCGAGCTCATGATCCATTTGAGGTTGGTCGCGACATCGTTGCCTTCGAGCGAGACGATGTAGCGGTAGCGCCGCTGCTCATCGATGGTGAGATAGGGTTTTTGGTATTCGGCCTTGGCCTCCTTCTTCGGCGTCCCGACATCGCAGATCGGCAAGTCGCGCACGGCATCGAGGAACCGCGTGCGGATCGGGTTGTTGAGATCGCCGCGCCAGACCACGAGCGGACGCTTGTCGGCGAAGGGCTGCCGGTCGGCCGGCAGCTGGAAGTGGCGGAACTTGTCCAGCTTCATCAGCACGGCATTGCCGTTGCCGTCCGTGAGCGGCCGGTCCTTGACGATCGCCGGCATCTTTGGGACGTCGATGACATCACCGAATTCGAGATCGATGAGCAGCGCCGGATCGAAATAGCGGGCAAATTCCTTGAGGTCGTAATAATACATGCTCGGAGAAAACGGCATGCGACTGACCGGCACCGCGGCCGGGCTCGGCGCGAAGGGCCGCTCCAGCCTGTTGTAGTAGTTCACCCGCTCGCGGACCGAGCCGTCCGACCGCCGTGTCTGCTCCAGCCATCCCGCCAGCCGGCGACGGAACAGCGCCTGCGGAGCGAGGTCGCGCGCGAAGTTGCGCGCGTAGTAAAACACCTTGGCGGCGGTTCGGAGAGGCGTGGCCATCGGTCCGTCGTTTCAATCAGCCTGGCGCTGGCGCGCAGATTTCTCCTACACCATTGTGCCGCCTGTCTTGCAAGCCCCGAACCGAGGGCGGGATCATTGTCCGCCTATTCTTGCTTCAGCCGTTGTGTTTGCGCTCCAATGCTCCTAGGCAGGACGTCAAGTCCCGCAGTTGAAAGGAAGCGATATGGCGCGAGCACCGAACTACGGTCAGGAACGCAAGGAGCGCGATCGCCAGAAGGCCGCCAAGAAGGCCGAGAAGCTGGCGGCCAAGGTCGCCGCCAAGGAGCGTTCGAAGCCCGCGGACAAGACGGAAGCGGAAACGGCCAAGTAATCTTGAAGTCTGCAGGCCGCGTCGCTTATGCGGAGGCCTTGTCGCTGACGAAGACGTTCACTTCGCGGGCGGCCGCGATGAAGGCGCGCCTCGCATTCATCGCCGGCTTGTCGCCGGCCAGAGCGTCGTGACAGGCCTGCAGCGCTTCGCGGTGTTTGGCACTGCGCTTGCCGGGCCAGCTGTTGAGCAGATAGTCAGAAGCCTCGCGCGCGGTGCGCAAGAGCTGATTGGTTCCCGCCGTGGCCGACTTGACGGTCACGGGTATTTCAAACCGGTTGTTTTCCATCGCCGCTCTTACGCCATCGGCGCACGCGAAGCGAGAGCCAAAGCGAACTGAATCGCGATCAGGCGGCGACGACGGCGAAGCCCCTGGCGCGCAGGCCGCGCCGGTCGTCGCGCAGCGATGTCACCAGCCGGTCGCG
>NZ_RZOS01000701.1:0-2017 GCF_004022605.1 Mesorhizobium sp. M4B.F.Ca.ET.089.01.1.1 | reverse complement strand
AACCGGACGGGTCCCATGGCTGATGCGCCGTTGCGGTCGCGCCGCGCGCGCGAGCCGGCGGGCGTTGCTGGCCGCCCGAAGCGGACGAAAAGAACCATCGGCGATGATTTCACCGCCGCTTTGCGCCAGGATTTTCGCGATCATGGCGCCGGGGTCATCGCCAAGGTCAGGGCGGAAAAGCCGGACCAGTATCTGAAGATCGTGCTGTCGGTGCTGCCCGGCCCGAAGGACCCCGATGCCAACACTCTGGACACGCTGAGCGATGAGCAGATCCGCGCCCGCATCCGCGCCCTCGAAGCGATCGTCAGGCCGTTCCTCGGGGACGCAGTACCTGGCGCTGCTGACGGAGCTGGAGCGCCGCCGCCGCGCTAACCTTTTGGCCGCCTACCGGCCGTATCCCAGGCAGGCGGAGTTCCATGCCGCGGGCGCCTTGAACCGCGAGCGCCTGTTCATGGCCGGCAACCAGCTCGGCAAGACCAGGGCAGGCGGCGCCGAATGGGCGGTGCATCTCACCGGACGCTATCCGGACTGGTGGCGTGGCAAGGTGTTCGACACGGCCGTGCGGCTTTGGGCCGCCGGCGTCACCGGCGAGGGAACGCGCGACAACCCGCAGCGCGTGCTCATCGGCCCGCCGCAGCAGCAGGCCGACTGGGGCACCGGCATGATCCCCGCCGACGCGATCGCCCATACCGTGATGGGACGGGGCGCACCGGGGGCGCTGGACAGCGTCGTCGTGCGTTGGGGCGGCGGCGGCGACGTCCAGGCCGGCGAAAGCGTGCTCTCCTTCAAGAGCTACGAAAAGGGCCGCGAGAAATGGCAGGGCGAGACGCTGCACGGCGTCTGGTTCGACGAGGAGCCGCCGCTGGACATCTATAGCGAGGGCCTGACGCGCACCAACGCGACAGGCGGCATCACCATCGTGACGTTCACGCCGCTCTTGGGGATGAGCGATGTGGTGTTGCGGTTTTTGAATGCGGGGGAGATGGGCGAGCAACGTCTCAAGTAGGCGTTTTCGCTACCCCCTCTATCGGCATTGGAGGTTGGCGAAGGCCGCGGAGCGCATAATCTCCCCCCTTGTGGGGGAGATGCCCGGCAGGGCAGAGGGGGGCGCTGTCCCGCCAGCCTCTCAAGGTGCCTCCCTCCACCCTTTCGACGGTTCGAATGGCGGAAAGTTCCGCAGTTCCGCAAGTCGAGTTCCTTCACGCCCCCCTCTGTCCTGCCGGACATCTCCCCCACGAGGGGGGAGATTGGCAGCTTGGCCGGCGGGCGCCAATGCCACAAGGGGAGAAGGGAAAGGACCGCCATGTCCCGACACGTCACCTTCATGACCATCGACGACGCCGAGCACTACACGCCGGCCGAGCGCGCGGCGATCATCGCCGCCTATCCCGAGCATGAGCGCGAGGCGCGGGCGAAGGGCGTTCCGGTGCTGGGCTCGGGCCGCATCTTTCCGGTGCCGGAGGAGATGATCGCCTGCGAGCCGTTCCGGCTGCCGCGCTGGTGGCCGCGCATCGGCGCGCTCGATTTCGGCTGGGACCATCCCTCGGCCGCGGTCGAGCTCGCCTGGGACAGCGAGGCCGATGTCGTCTACGTCACCAAGGCGGCGCGCGCCTCGCAGCAGACACCGGCGATGCAGGCGCTCGCCCTGAAACCCTGGGGCGAATGGCTGCCATGGGCATGGCCGCGCGACGGCCGCCGCGAGACGCTGGAAGGCGCAGGCACCGCGCTCGCCAGGCAATACGCCGCGCACGGCCTGAACATGCTCGGCAACCACGCCCGCTTCGCCGACGGCTCGGTCTCGGTCGAGGCCGGGCTGATGGAGATGCTCGACCGCATGCAGTCCGGCCGCTTCAAGGTGTTTTCGACGCTGCTCGACTGGTTCGAGGAATTTCGCCTCTATCGCCGCTTCTACTGGGATGCCGTCGCCGGCGCCGAACTCCCCGCCGGCCTCGACTATGCCGTGTTCGACTTTGCCGTGAACAGCGGGCCGGGCAGGGCGGCGAAATACCTTCAGGCG
>NZ_RZOS01000700.1:0-2028 GCF_004022605.1 Mesorhizobium sp. M4B.F.Ca.ET.089.01.1.1 | reverse complement strand
TCGCTGCCTATCTCGATATCCGCGAGCGCGATCTCGTTGGCCGTCACGGCCGTTTCGTCGCCGAAGGCAAGGTGGTGCTCGACGTGCTCTTTTCGGCCGGCCGCTTCGCCGTCGAATCGGTGCTGGTCCTGGAAAACCGGCTGGCTGGTCTCGAGAGCACCTTGCGCAAGGCTGCTCCTGCTCTCCCCGTCTATGTCGCCAGCGGCGAGATCATTGACAGGATCGCCGGATTCCACATGCATCGCGGCATTCTGGCGATCGGCAACAGGGGCGCCGAACAACCCGCCGAGACCTTGCTGGCTACCCTGCCCGCCGGCGCGCTGGTCGTCGTCCTCGTCGGCATCGCCAATCACGACAATATGGGCTCGATCTTCCGCAACGCCGCCGCCTTCGGCGCCGATGCGGTCTTGATGGACGCGACCTGTTGCGATCCTCTGTACCGCAAGGCGATCCGCGTCTCGGTCGGCGCCGCGCTGAAGGTCCCCTTCGCATCCTTCGGCGACGCCGGCCACATCACCGCCCTGCTCGACCGGCTGGGCTTTGGCCAGTTCGCCCTGTCGCCGCGCGGCGAGACCGACATTCGCGATGCGCAGAGGACGGACCGGCTGGCGCTCTATCTCGGCACCGAAGGCGAAGGCCTGCCCGAGGCTCTGCTCTCCCGCTTGCGCACGGTGCGGATTGCCATGGCGCAAGGCTTCGACAGCCTCAACGTCGCAGCCGCCTCGGCCATCGCGCTGCATCATTTTTCGCGCGGCCGCTGACGCATATCGCCCATGAGGGACAGTCTGGTCGAAGGCTGACCTGGTTTCGGAACGATGCGTGTCGTGCCGATCTCAGTCGGCGCGGCCTCGATCCTGAAGACTTCCATGTCGTCTGCGAGCGGCACTGGAGTGCCGGTTGCCCTCGATCGCGCATCGTGGGCTATCTCGGTGATATCCCACAGCGACGTCGCGACATCCAACAGCGCGGAAAGCAGCGGACAAAAGAGCCAGAGAGCGAGCAGGAAAATCGCGGCGACCGCACGGAGGATCATGGCATCGGACATGGTGATGCCCAGCCCTCAGTGCAAGCAGGTGGCGGCCTGCGCTACTTTCCGTTCGGCGAATGCGCCTTTTGCAGCGCCCGCACGCGATCGGCAAGGCTGGTGACGCCTTCTCCATTGGCCGGGCGCCCTTCGCGGGGCGGAGAGGCCAGCGCCTTGGCGATGGGCGAATCCGGTCCGTCCAGCTTCATCGTCAGGCTGACGACTTCCGCCGCCAGTTCGTTCATCTGGTCGCGCAGCGCAGCGCTTGCGCCACGGGCATCGCTGCGAGCCCCGGACCTTGATGTCTCGTGGGCGGCAAGGTCGGTCTTGAGGCGCTTGTTCTCGCGCGCCAGCGCCGTCAGCCGCGCCTCCAGTCGCTCGCGCTCGCCGTCCAGTCTGGCGATCGCCTTGTCGATGTCGTTGCCGCTCACGCCGGCCGTCAGGGCCACGGGAGCGGGCGCCGTGGTCTCGCCCTTCGCCCGCTCGCGAAGCCGCGCCAGTTCCTTCTCACGGCGGTCGAGCTTCTCCTCGCGATCGGCAAGCGTGGCGAGTAGGCGCTCGACCTTCTTGTCCAGTTCGCCGGTTCTCTTCTTCTCCGACTTCAGCGCCTCGCGAGCGGCCTTGCTTTCGGCCGTCATCTCCTGGTTGCGCCTGTCCGCTTCCTTGCGCTGGGCGCGCAGCACGGCAATGTCGTTGGCGAGCTTGTCCAGCTCGGACTCGCGCGCCACCAGCTCGATCTGGCGGTTGCTCGAGGCGAAGCTTGCATCGTCATACATATGCTCCAGCTTTTCCAGCTCGAGCGCGCGCTTCTCCAGCATGCGTTCCATATGCGCCAGTTTCTCGGACAGCTGGTGCAACTGCTCCTCGCGCTGGTGCAGTTCCCCGGTCCTCGCCTCGAGGTCGGAAAGCGCCTGGTTCTTGTCCTTCCGCTCGACCGCCAACCCCTTGAGCGCCTCGTGGCCGCGCCCGATCTCGACCAGCTGCTCGGCTGCTTTCTCCTGCAG
>NZ_RZOS01000006.1:0-44726 GCF_004022605.1 Mesorhizobium sp. M4B.F.Ca.ET.089.01.1.1 | reverse complement strand
GGCCGAGCGCGCAAGGGCACGTGATGATGAGAACGGCGATCGCGATCGTCATTGCCAAGTGCCAGTCGCCGGACGCGACCACCCAGCCCAGGAATGTCAGCAAGGCCGCGAGATGAACCACAGGTGCATAGAGGGCAGAGACCCGGTCGGCGATCCTGCGATACTGCGAGCGGCCACCCTCTGCGGCCTCCATGAGTCGGACCATTTCGGCCAGGAAGGAATCCTTCGCCGCGGCCGTCGCCTGCATGGTCAGCGAACCAGTGAGATTGAGCGTGCCGGCCTGCACCTGCGCTCCCGAGCCCACGGTCCGGGGCGCGCTTTCCCCGGATACCAGCGAGCAGTCGAGATCAGAGATTCCGCTGAGGATATTGCCATCGACCGGAATCCGCTCGCCGGCCGCGATGAGCAGTTGCATGCCCGGTTCGATCTCGCCGACGGGCAGGTAGTCGCGTGTATCGTCACCCCGCAGCACCATGGCGCCGCGCGCCGCCAGTTGCGCCAGGCCGTTCACTGCGGTCCGTGCGCGCTCCCGCATCACGTGATCCAGCGTACGGCCGATCAGAAGGAAGAACAGCAAGGACACCGACGCATCGAAATAGGCGTGCTCGCCGTGCGTGATCGTCTCGTAGAGGCTCATGGCATAGGCGAGCGAGACACCGACCGCTATCGGGACATCCATGTTCATGCGACCGTGGCGCAGCGCATTCGAGGCCGAGCGGAAATAGATGCCGCCGGCGAAGGCGAGCGCGGGGATGGCGATCAGCGCCGAAACCCAGTGGAATAGGTCGCGGGTCGCGCCTTCTGCGCCGGACCAGACCGAGACCGAAAGCAGCATGATGTTGCCCGCCGCAAAGCCAGCGACCGCGACGGCGCGGATCAGTTCCGAGAGCGTCTTGTCCTTCCCGTCAGGCTCCGGATCGAACAGGTGCGCTTCATAGCCCAGTCGTCCAAGCGTAGCGACGAATGCTGGAACCTCATCGCCACGCCAGCGGACCGAAACACGTTTTGTCGACAAGTTGACGCGAGCGCCTTCGACATGGCCCAGCTTGCCGATTGCCGTCTCGATCGTCTGGATGCAGGCAGCGCAATGAACCGTTGGCACCGAGAGGTCGGTCTGGTGCAGGTCATCGCCAAGCGAGCGGCTGGCTAGCCTGATTTCCTGGCTCGACGGCAGGGCGGATGTGGCCCCGTCGAGATCCAGCGCCATTTCGGCGCCTGGTGCACAACAGCTCATTGCAGCGCTCCATGGGAAATCATGATTCTACGCACGTCGCGATAGGGCTCCGCCAGACCGGCGTCGGCATCGATTTCGACGATCCAGACGCCGTCCTTCGGTGTATGACGGACGCCGAATTCCTGGCCCGAGCCAGAAGCCAGAACGACAGTCTTGTCCTCTGCTTCATAGGCAGGATGACGGAACCGGACTTTCACGCCATGCAGTGGAACAGGCTTGCCGGCGGCGTCGCTCAAGCTGTAGCGCACGTTGCCCGACACGATCGTCAGTTCGCCAGTCCAGCCGAGCGCCGCCTGCGCGCGACCTTCCTCCGCCTTTCGGTTGAACTGCTGGCTCGCCACATAGGTGTTTTCGACGACAAGGCCAGTCCAGCTCTTGCTGGCGAGGGTCGCCATGGTCACGTTGACCCCAATGACCACGCCAAAGAAGCCGAGAATGGTGAAAAGCATGTGCCGGCCGGTGAATTCGCGGGATCTCTGCGAATGGGCACTCATCTGGCGTTCTCCGGTGCATTGAACGTGGCTGTGTATTCTGCGGACTCGTGGCCGGCCCTGTCGTCGATCCGGAACTTGAAGCTTTGCGTGATCCCAAGAATCTGTCCCGGGGGCTGGCGCACGAAAACCTTCAGCGTCTTCAACCGGTCAGGCTCGACCAGGGTGGCGAAAGAGCGAGCCGGAGTAAGATCGTCGCCGACCGTGCTCATCTCGGCGCCCGGCAGACCTTGCAAGGTGAGGACGATGGTCCTTGGCTCAGGGATCATGTTGAGCAGCTTGACGGTGTAGCCGTTGCGGATCGAGCCGTCGGAAAGAGTGACGAATTGAGGGTTGCGGTCGTGCAGGACATTGATCTCCAGCCGCTCGCGGGTCAGCAGCGAGTAAACCAGTGCGACTCCGACTGCCGACCAGGCGCCAAGATAGATAAAGGTGCGCGGACGGAAGATCTTGCGTATGTGGAAATGCGCCAACTTCTCGGAGAATGTGCCGCCGGCGGTTCGCACCAGCGAAGGGTCCACCGGGCGTTCACCGCCCCCAGTGGCCACAGCCATGTTGGCGTTGTAATCGGACAATGTCGCATAGGAGATCAATCCGCGCTCCCTGCCGAGCTTGTCCATAATGCTGTCGCAGGCATCGATGCAAAGCGCGCAGGTGATGCATTCAAGCTGCTGGCCGTCGCGAATGTCGATCCCCATCGGGCAGACTGCGACACAGGCGTTGCAGTCGACGCAATCGCCGATTGGCTGTCCAGCGGCTATGGCCTTCTTGGCATGGCGCGAGCGGGGCTCGCCGCGCCAGTCATTGTAGGTGACGGTGAGCGAATTCTCGTCCAGCATGGCGGCCTGAATACGCGGCCACGGGCACATATAGGTGCAGACCTGCTCACGCATCAGTCCGCCGAACGTGTAGGTGGTCGCCGTCAGCACAGCGATGGTTGCGTAAGCAACCGGTGCGGCAGCGCCAGTGAAGACTTCGCCAATCAGCGTCGGCGCATCAGCAAAGTAGAAGATCCAGGCGCCCCCCGTGGCTGCCGCTATGACTAGCCAGATCGCGTGTTTCGACGCACGCAACACAAGTTTGCGCGCGGTCCATGGGCCGGCATCGAGTTTCATGCGTGCGTTTCGATCGCCCTCGACCGCACGCTCGACGACGAGAAACAGGTCGACCCAGACAGTCTGCGGACAAGTGTAGCCGCACCAGGCCCGGCCGACCGTGGATGTGATCAGGAAAAGGCCGATGCCGGCCATCATCAGAAGGCCGGCGACATAGTAGAATTCCTGGGGCCATATCTCGATGAAGAAGAAATAGAAGCGGCGGTTGGCGAGATCGAGGAGCACGGCCTGGTCTGGGGCGAACGGCCCGCGATCCCATCTCAGCCATGGCGTCAGATAGTAGATGCCCAGCGTAATCGCCATCACCAGCCATTTGAAGCGGCGAAAACTGCCCGAGGCCCGTTTCGGGAAAATCTTCTTCCGGGCAGCATAGAGCGGCTGCCGGGTCTTGGCGGAATTGACCGCCTGGGCTTCCAGTCGTTCTACCTGTATCTGATCCAGCACGGTTGTCTCCACTCGCGCGCTGGCGATTGTCGTGCCCGCGCTGAGCCAAACAATGCCGCTCGGCCGGCCGAGCCGCGTTGATGCAGGTCAATCTTGGAATGTCGGAAATGAACCGAGGCCCGGCGCGGCCGGGCCTCGTCGCTTTGGCGGCTGAGGGAAGAGAACAGGCCCCCGCCTTCCTATTTTCCGCCGCCAAGCGAATGGACGTAGACCGCAAGTTCCTTGACCTTGGTCTCGCCGAGACGTCCGATCCAGGCTGGCATGACGCCATGTTTCGGCTCGCGGACCTGGGCCGCGATGGCCGTCTCGCCCGATCCGTAGAGCCAGATCGCATCGGTCAGGTCAGGTGCCCCGAACTCCCTGTTGCCCTTCGCATTAGCGCCATGGCAGGCGACGCAATTTTCCGCGAACACCTTGGCGCCGGGCTCGATCAGGCCTTTGTTCTGGACCGGACCGGAAAGGCCGGCGACATAGGCGCTGACCTGCTTGATCTGGTCGCCCGTGATGATGGCACCAAACGCAGGCATTTCCGATTGCCGCGTATCCGGATCCGAGGCGAAGCGGATGCCGTGCATGATCGTCTGCTCAACCTGGGTGGCCATGCCGCCCCATAGCCAGTCGTCGTCATTGAGGTTGGGAAAGCCTTTGGATCCTTGCGCACCCGAGCCATGGCACTGGACGCAATTGACCTTGAACGTGGCTCCGCCGGCCGCGACCGCGAATTCACGCAGCGCGTCGTCAGCAGCAATCTGGGAGACGGTCTTTTCCTGGATGGCAGCGACATATTTGCCTTTGGCGGCTTCTGCGGCCGCCAGCTCGTTCCTGACATCGTTGCGGCTGGAATAGCCGAGCACGCCCTTCGTCGCTGAAGATAGCATCGGCCATGCCGGATAGGCGATGGTGTAACCCACTGCCCAGATGATGGTGACGTAGAAAGTTATCACCCACCAGCGGGGAAGAGGATTGTTGAGTTCCTTGATGCCATCCCACTCATGGCCGGTCGTCGAAATACCCGAGACGTCGTCGATATGCTCTGAGCTCATGATCAATCGTCCTTGAGGGGAATACGGGCGGCTTCATCGGCCTGGGCGCGGCCACCCGGCCGGAGTGCGAAAGCAATGCATCCGACAAAGAAGACCGCCATGGCGAGCAGGCCCCAGCTGTCTGCGAATTCCCGCATCAGAGTGTAATCCATGTTCGCTCTCCTCAGCGGTAACCGGCGGCTTCGTCATAGTTTTTGAAATCGACCAGGGTGCCGAGCATCTGGAGGTAAGCGACCAGGGCATCCATTTCGGTGACCTGCTGCGGATTGCCATCAAAGTCGCCGATCTTGGCCTTCGGATAGCGTTTCTCGAGGCCAGACGTATCGGCGTTCGGGTCTGCCTGCGCGATCAGATCGGCGTTGGCGTTGGCGATCATGTCATCGGAATAGGGGACTCCCACACGCCTGTTCGCGATCAGATGCGTCGAGAAGTCCTTTATTTCGATCGGCGCGTCCTTCAGGAAGGCATAGCTCGGCATGATTGATTCCGGCACCACCGAACGTGGGTCCATAAGGTGCTGGACGTTCCAATCGTTCGAGTATCGGTCGCCGACCCGGGCAAGGTCAGGGCCAGTACGTTTCGAGCCCCACTGAAACGGATGATCGTACATCGACTCGGCGGCCAGGCTGTAGTGGCCGTAACGCTCGACCTCGTCGCGGAACGGCCTGATCATCTGGCTGTGGCAGAGATAGCAGCCCTCGCGCACATAGATGTTGCGGCCTGCAAGTTCGAGTGGCGAATAGGGCCGCATGCCTTCGACTCTCTCGATCGTGTTGTCGAGATAGAAGAGCGGCGCGATCTCGACGATGCCGCCGACAGTCACCACAAGCAGCGAGCCGACGAGAAGAAGCGTGGCGTTCTTCTCGATGATCGCGTGTTTGTCCATCAAGCCCATTGTCTGGCTCCTTATTCGGCAAGCTGGAGGGCGGGTTCGGAACCCGGCAATGGTTGCTCCTCGCGCTGATAGCCGAGGATGGTCATGGTGATATTCCAGGCCATGAGCAGCGCGCCGGAGAGATACAGCGCGCCGCCCGCCGCGCGCATCACATAGTATGGATGCATGGCGGCGACGGTTTCGGCGAAGGAGTAGACCAGGAAGCCCTGCTCGTCGTACTCACGCCACATCAGGCCTTGCATGATGCCGGAGACCCACATGACCGCGGCGTAGACGACGATCCCGAGGGTCGCCAGCCAGAAGTGCCAGGTGACCAGCCGCAGCGAATAGAGCCGTTGCCGGTTCCATAGCTTCGGCACCATGTAATAGATCGCGCCGAACGAGATCATGCCCACCCAGCCGAGCGCACCCGAATGGACGTGCCCGATGGTCCAGTCCGTATAGTGCGACAGCGAGTTGACGGTCTTGATCGACATCATCGGACCCTCGAAGGTCGACATGCCGTAGAAGGCGATAGCCATCACCATCATGCGGATGATCGGGTCTGTACGGATCTTGTCCCAGGCACCGGAGAGCGTCATCAGGCCGTTGATCATGCCGCCCCATGAAGGCATCCAGAGCATGATCGAAAACACCATGCCGAGCGTCTGTGCCCAGTCGGGGAGGGCGGTGTAGTGCAGATGATGCGGCCCGGCCCAGATGTAGAGGAAGATGATCGCCCAGAAGTGGATGATCGAGAGCCGGTAGGAATAGACCGGCCGGTTGGCCTGCTTGGGCACGAAATAGTACATCATGCCAAGGAAGCCGGCGGTCAGGAAGAAGCCGACGGCGTTGTGGCCGTACCACCACTGCGTCAAGGCATCCTGCACGCCCGAGAAGGCCGAGTAACTCTTCGAACCCAGGAAGGAGGCCGGCATCGACAGGTTGTTGACCACGTGCAGCATTGCGATGGTCACGATGAAGGATAGGTAGAACCAGTTGGCGACGTAAATATGCGGTTCCTTGCGCTTCATGATCGTGCCGAGGAACAGGAGGAGATAGGCGACCCAGACGATGGTCAGCCAGATGTCCACGTACCATTCGGGCTCAGCGTATTCGCGGCTTTCGGTGATGCCGAGGAGGTAGCCGGTGGCGGCCATGACAATGAAAAGCTGATAGCCCCAGAACACGAACCAGGCGAGATCGCCGCCGAAGAGCCGTGCGCGGCACGTACGCTGCACGACATACAAGGACGTGCAAAGCAGCGCGTTACCGCCGAAAGCAAAGACAACGCCGGATGTGTGCAGCGGCCGCAGACGGCCGAAATTGAACCAGGGCTGGATATTGAGATCCGGATAGGCAAGCTGCAGCGCAATGACCACGCCGACCAGCATGCCGACAACACCCCAGAACATGGTGGCGATGGCGCCGTAGCGGACCGGGCCATCCATGTAAGCCTCTGGGTCAATCGGGGCCGCCGGCTTGAACTCCGTCTTGCGCAACAGGATCGCAGTGAAGCCGGCCACGGCGAAGAACAACACCCACATGTGCTGGCGGAAAGGCTCATCCGCGCCGAAGCCTGCCGCGACGAGGGCCGCAAAGGCAAACAGGCTTAGAAGGACGATCTCCGTGCCAAATCTCATCGCGAAGTCCCCGATCTCGAATTTCCGGCGGATCGTGACCGCCATCGGCACGAATTCGGGATTTTCCCTTTTCTGGCCTTGATCCAGGTCAAAGGGCGGCTTCTTTTTTGTTTGGGGAGCGACAGTTCTGCAGAACGATGCAATGGGGCAGCCTGCAGGCGAACTGTTGGATTCAGATAGGGCGGCCGAAGCGGATATTATTACTTTCCCGGAGAAGGGACGATTGGCAGTTCAATCGCCGCAGCGTTCCTCAAGCCGAGCAACGCTTTCCAGGCTGATATGCCGCCTATTTGCAATCCTAATCACACCATCTGTTCGCAGCTTGGACAATTCGCGACTGGCAGTCCCGATCGTCAGTCCAAGAAAGTCAGCTATATCCGCGCGTTTGACTGGCAAGTCGAAGCTCATCGAGTTCGCCGAGTGGTTGCCAGGACCTATGTTCCTGGCAATCTTCAGAAGGAAGCTTGCGACCTTTTCCGAAGCAGTCTTGCGCCCCAACGCCGCCATCCAATAGCGTGCTTCGTCAAGCTGCTTCAGCGCGTGCTTTAGCAGCACACGCCTAAGCGCTGGCGTTTCCTCCATCATGCGCTCGATGATCGTCTTTGAAAACGAGCATAGCGTCACCTTCGTGAGGGCTCGCGCCGTGATGGGCCATTGTGCCTTGAAAGGCCTGCCCAGAAAATCGGGCGCGAAATGGAAGCCGACAATCTGCTGACGTCCATCCGAGAGGTTTCTCGTAAGTTTGATTACGCCGGACAGTACATTCGAGTAGGCTCCGTCGTCGGCCAATTCTGTCCCCCCCGGGATTTCATGCCTTGATGAAGCCTTGGCCAGGTTGACTAGTTGCCCAGTCTCAAGTGCGCCGCATAATCCACCTTGTCGCGCTTCGCAGGACTCACAGATCGTGGGAATGTCAGCTTGTTGAGCACCCTGTTTGATGGCCATTGTGACGCCTATGATCAATAGGACGCCTATTTGCTCCGACTGTGGCCTGCACCGCCTTGATCGAGATCAAGGCTTTGTCGGTGCTTGTTCCTAGGCCGGTGGCACCAGCGCTGCAAAGAAGAACAGTATGGGCTCTGTCGCCAATCATCAGCCGCCGCAGCGTTGTTCCAGCCGGCTCAGGCTGTCTACGATTATGTGTCGATGGTTCTCGATGCGGATTACCCCATCGGCTCGCAGCCTGGTCAACTGGCGACTTACCGTCTCGATCGTCAGCCCAAGGAAGTCAGCAATATCGGAGCGTGATAGGGGCAGATCGTAACTTGTCGGCCCAGCCGCGACATCAACGGCCGGATCGATATTCCTGGTGATCATCAGAAGAAAGCTCGCGACCTTCTCCGAGGCTGTCTTGCGCCCCAGCGCCACCATCCAGCTGCGCGCATCGTCAAGCTCGTTCAGCTTCTGCTCAAGCAGGCGATGCTCCAGCTCCTGCGAGTCTTTCATCATCCGCTCGATGACGGTCTTTGGAAATGAGCACAGCGACACCTCTGTCGCAGCTTCGGCATTGATAGCACTTTCCGCCTTGAACGGACGCCCCAAGAAATCCGGCGCGAACTGGAGTCCGACAATTTGCTGCCTTCCGTCCGGAAGGCTTTTTGTCAACTTAACCACCCCGGAAAGCACGTTTGAATAGCGTTCAACAGCTTCGGCATCGCCAACCAACTCACCGCCCGGGGGAACGGCACGCCTCGACGAGGTCTTGGCCAACTTGATCAATTGATTGGGCTCGAGCGCGCCGCACACCCCCCGGTGGCGCGCTTCGCAGGATCGGCAAAGAACGGGGATGCCGGCACTGTGGACATCCTGTCTGATCGTCATTGCATCGCTCGAGCCCAGAGAGAGAAATAGAATACCATACCGCATCTCGTTGCTGTTGCGTCAGTTTGTCCGTGGCGCCAAATGCCTTGATTGAAATCAAGGCTCGCCACACTTGCGCGGGCTACCTTGGCCCCATGCCAGCGAAAGCAATCAAAGACGCACGCCCCGTTTTGACGGCCAATCCGGCAGAGAACGTGCCTCGTTACACGAGTTACCCAACGGCGCCGCACTTTCATCCGGGCGTTGACGCGGTAGTGGTTCGTGGATGGATGGACGCGCTCGAAGGCGATGACGAGATATCATTATATCTGCATATTCCGTATTGCGACCGGCTTTGCTGGTTCTGCGCCTGCCATACCAAGCAGACACGTCACTATGCTCCTGTGGCCACTTTTCTGCACTCCCTACATAGGGAGATCGAAACTGTCGGCAGGCTTGTGAGCGGTCGGGGCAAGGTCCGCGCCGTCCATTTCGGGGGCGGCTCCCCGACGATGCTGAAGCCCGACGACATCCTGGCGCTCGGTAGAGCGTTGCGGGACCGGTTCGACTTTCTCGATGATGCCAGTCTTAGCGTCGAGATCGACCCAAACGATATGGACGAAGGGCGGCTGGATGCCTTCGCTGCGATCGGCATGACGAGAGCGAGCCTTGGCGTCCAGGACTTCGATCCCAAAGTGCAGAGGGCTATCAATCGCGAGCAGAGTTTTGCCCTCACGAGAAGCATTGTCGATGCGGTCCGCGCGCGGGGCGTTGCATCCGTCAATCTGGACCTGCTCTATGGGCTGCCGCATCAGACTTGCGAGAGTGTTGCAACGACCGTCGCCCAGGCGCTGACGCTGGCGCCAGACAGGCTGGCTCTATTCGGCTACGCGCATGTGCCATGGTTCAAGAAGCACCAGACGATGATCGATGAAGCCTGGCTGCCCGATTCCGCCGCACGTCTGGCGCAGTCGCAGCTTACTGCACGACTGATTGTCGAGGCCGGGTACGAGGCCTTGGGATTGGATCATTTCGCAAAACCGGAGGACACGCTGGCCATCGCCGCCCGCGCCGGCAAGATCCGTCGCAATTTTCAGGGCTATACCGAAGACCAATGCGAAACGCTTATCGGTCTTGGCCCCTCCTCGATCAGCCGATACCGGCAAGGCTACGCCCAGAACATCGTTGCGACCGGCGAGTACGAAAAGGCCGTCAATTCCGGACAGGTGGCGACAGCGCGAGGGATTGAATTCAGTGTCGATGATCAGGCGAGAGGCTGGGTCATCGAACGCCTGATGTGCCAATTCGCTTTCTCGGCGACAGACCTTGTCGAACGTTTTGGAAACGTCGGCCAACGGCTACTTTGTGAAGCGAGTCGACTGGCCATTGCCAGCGCAGGACAGGTTCTCCGGCTCGAAGGCGAGAATTTCGTCGTACCGGAGGAAAGCCGTCCGCTTGTCCGGACCGTGGCGGCGAAATTTGACAAATACCTGAAGAATGGAATCGGCCGGCATTCGGCGGCGGTGTGAACCGACGGCTCCAAGCCACAAGTCAAAAGTGCTCGCCAATCCTGAATGGACCGACGCGCGTGCCGGCGGCAATCAGATAAGCAGTCGACCAGCCGATCAGCAGAAACCCGTTGACGCCTTCCAGCGCCGCCAGGATTCGCCAGCCATGGGCGGGCACCACGTCCCCATAGCCGACGGTCGAAAAAGTGATGGTCGAAAAATAAAGCGCCGTCTCGAAGTCGCTCAAGATTCCGAGCAGCCGGTAGATACCAGCCCATAACCAGACTTCTGCCGTCATGACGACAAAAAGCCCCATCACCACGCTGATCATGGCGACGATCCGGCTGCGGCGGCCGTGCATGCGGAAGAGCGCCACAAGATGTGTCATCACGTGAGTGATCGCGATAAGACCGAAAGTGTGGATCAGGACCGTCAGGCTTATGACGATCGTGCCGACGCAAAGATTAAGGATCATGCGAGGAACCTACTGGCCCCGATCGCTTGGAGTCCTTGCGCAAAATCAAGCCCCGCACCGGTCTGGCAGAATCACAGCGCCCGGCGCTTGCCAAGCCGACCTATTCGCTACCACCGGCCGCCGCTGGAGCAAGGCGAAAGAACATCGCAAGCTTCAGACTTGTCGCTATCCGTTCCGCTCGGTCGACAAACACCGCCGCCGTTTCAGGTGCGAAGAGTTCAGCGGCCGTCTCCCCGAACAAATCCTGCCAGATACCGAAATCGGCTTCGGTGACGTCCTGGAGTTTGAGGTGCGCCGGCACCGGGCGGCCGTGATAGTCACCGCTCTTGAGGATGACCGAACACCAGAAGTCGGTCATCTTCTCCAGGTGCGGATCCCAAGCGCCGGTGATCTCGCGCGCGAAGATCGGCCCGAGCCGCTCGTCGCTCCTGACCTTGGCATAGAATTGGCGGACAAGTCTTCCTATTGACGCCCGATCGATGCCGGCGTGGTCCAAAGGTTGTTCTGCGACGGGGCGCACCCTGTCAGTCAATACTGGTTTCACTGTCATCATGCACTTTCGTTTACGGTGCTGTCAGGACAATTCTAGGTGCCGAAGGGCGGCCTGCACGGCACCGGACCGGTCGCGGACAAGCCGGAAACCCAGATTGTCAGGCGGCGTGCCGACCGCGCAACCGCCACTTTTGCCATCGCGGATGAAGTTCGACATGTAAGTGCGATGGAATCCCTCGACAACGTGCACTCCGCAATTGTCGATCGAGCTCGCAATCCCTAAGCCGTCGCTGGCGATAGTTGCGTGGACGTAGCACGTCGAGGTCCATTCCCAGATATTGCCAGCAACGTCCGCCAATCCCTTTGAGTTGGTGCCGAAAGCTCCCTGTACCCTTGGTTCAGGGTCGGGCTTCCGTCCAAGCGAACTCTCGGTGCGGTATTGGGCAAGCCAGCGACGGGCCGGGTTATTGGGGTCGTTTTCTTTACTCTCGATATCGCTCCGGAATCGTTCACCGGCGGCATAGGCCCACTCGGCATCCGTCGGCAGCCGCCATGCATCTCCAGTGCGGTTTGAAATCCAGGTCGCATAGGCTTCCGCATCAATATGGCTTACACCGGTGACTGCAACGTTGCCAATCTTGCGCGGGTCGGCTGGCTTGCAGGCGCCGTCCGCTACGCAGCGTGCATATTCGACGACGCTTACCTGATATTTCATGATCTCCAGCGGCGCATCGATCCATACTTGCACGATGGGCGCCGCGACGGGGTGGTTCTCCTTGAGGAATTCTCCCGGCTCAGCGTGATCGAACACGCCTGGTCTGAGAATCACCATTTCGCTGACGGTTGCCGGTTGAGGGAACTCCATAGATCTGGTGTCGAGCGTATGGGTTATGCCCACGCCGATCAAGGCAGCAGCTGCAATCGTTCCGAAGGCAAAGACTGGGTCGAGGGACATCGCATCAAGTCCGGCTGTGGGTGCAACCCCTTGGCTCCGCCGTGGGATTGCACCGAGGTTCCGATCTCCCGACTACGAAGCGATGACCCTGGGCGCCTCGATCTGCATCATCAGATCGTCGTCCCAGCTGCCGTCGACCGTGAAGTGCGCGCTCCACCGCCTCAATGAGATTGTGGTTCACATAGGCATAGACGCCCGGCTGCAGGAACGTGTAGAGCGCCGCCCCAGCGGACCCGCCACGGATGAACCAGGTTTCCATGTCCTTGGCCGGCGGGTTTGCAAACTTGCCCCCTTCCCAGACGAAGTCGCCATGGCCGCCGATAAGGTGCGGGCGGGTGTCGCGATTGGCCTGCGAGTGCACGATCAGGACAGTCTCGCCGACTTTGGCCTTCATGGCGTTGTCGCCGGTCAGCGATCCTGCCTTGCCGTTGAACACGACATGGGTCGGGATCAACCCGCGCATCACCTTCACTGTGTCGTCATAGTTGTCGCCGGCCGACTCGTACTTCTTGAATTTTCCCTGCTCGTCGCGGGGGATGTAGAAGTCGTTCTCGCCGATATAGTAGATGCGGTCATAGCGGACGGTCTTGCCCTTGTCGTCCTTCAGGCCGTCACGCGGCAGCACCATCACGGCTCCGCTCATCCCCGACACGACATGCCACGGGATCATCGCGCCGCCCGGCGCGCAGTGATAGACGAAGGTTCCCGTTCGCGTTGCCTTGAAGCGCAGCGTGACCTGCTCGCCGGGGTTGATCAGCGTCAGCGCACCGCCGCCTAGCGCGCCGGTCGCCGCATGGAAGTCGATGTTGTGGGCGAGACTGTTGGTGTCCGGGTTGATCAGTGTGAGCTCGAGATAGTCACCCTCATGCACGACCATGAGCGGGCCAGGGATGGAACCATTGTAGGTCATGGCGTTGAGCTGCGTGCCATCGGCATCGATGACCATCGGCTTCTCTTCGACATTCATGGTGAATTCGACGACCTTGGGGCCCCCCTTGGCCACCTGGTCGTGAGCATGCACGAAGGGCGGCGCGACGAGGATCACTTTCTCGCGCGGCAACCCGGCTACATCCTTCGGCTTGGCGGCTGCCATGGCCGGCGTTGCGCCAACGGCGGCAACGGCGGCTGCGGTGAGAACAGAACCAAATAGAGCTTCACGTCTCGTAAGCATCGTCATCTCCTTCGATTGCAACGGTTGAATGCCGTGAGGATAATTGATTTGCAGGTCGCGTCTTTGCGTTTACGCAAATCTCAAAAGAGAAGCCGGGTTGCTCTTGGAAACAGAGCGAGATCACGCGCTCCCAGGAAAATCACGAATGTGACGGAAATGGCCGGACAGACCCCTCCCTGGTCTGCCCGGCCAGTGCCTCCAGCCCGCCATTGCCGGAGGCAGTCCAAGAGATGTCAAATCAGTTCGAAGCAGCCTTGGTCGCTTCGGCGAAGAGTTCGGCAAAGACGGGCTTTGCCTTGCCAACCTGCTTGACGGCTTGCGCCGCATCGAGGTTGACCGGCTTGCCGACGACGATCAGTGCAACCATGCCCATGCCGTAGTGCGGGGCACACTTGACGCCATAGACGCCCTCCTTGGTAAGCGTCACGGTTACTTCTTCGCTTGGCTTGCTCTTGAAAGGCTCGGCGCCGTCCGGGATCATGTCCTTGATGCTCTCGGCGTTGTGGGATTTGTCGGTCGGCACGAACTTGACCGTGTCGCCGGGCGCCGCGCGGACAAAGGCAGGCTGGAAGACCATGGAGCCTTTCTCTCCTTTGTTCAGCATCTGTACGACGTGTTCCGCGGCATTGGCCGGGGCAACGACAGACAGCAGGGCGATCGCTGCGGCAATCAGAGGCAGTTTCATTTGGAAGTCCTTTCTTGAAGTTCATCACGGCATCGACCGTCGTTGATGCTTGTAAGCTGCCGCGCGGCCCCGCGATTTGAGCTGGCGCAAATTGGATGATGAAAAATGACTGGCGGAATCGAGCGCCAGCCGGTCGGCTTTTTTCAGCGAGCGTCCTTGCCACGCGCATGCAGACGCGGCTGCATTAGAATGCCGCCAAACTGGACTGCATAGCCGACGAAGGCGGCCACCCAGAGCACAGCTGAGACATGAAGGAAGATTGAGTAGGAAGGCGCCATGGAAGCCGCCACGCGCAAGATGGCAGCTATGACGATGGCACCGAAAACCGCGCATGTCGCGCTATTTGCTCTCAATTCTCGGCCAGTGTGGCCGAAGGTGGCGCGCGTCATGACGGCAAGCGTCATACAGGCGATCGCGCCCACCGCCAAGGCGTGAATTCCCGCCGCCATTGGGATGGTCTCCGGGGCGAAGGCGGACAGCCCGGTAAGCAGAAGTCCAACCGGTACAAAGACGAATGCGATGTGCAGGATCACAAGCAGGGGGTCGGACAGCGTCCGGGTGCCCGCCCAGCGGGCGAGTCGGACAGCATTGAAGATTGCGCCTGCGATCAGCAGAACGCCGGTACCCTTTGCTTCGGGATAGACGGTCCACGCCGCAAGCCCCGCCGCGGAAAGCGCGATCGTCCCGACATCGTATCTGCCAAAGGGTGTCGGGAGCCGTCCCGGCTTTTCGCGAACCAGCCAATTGCGGGTGAAGCTCGGTATGATGCGGCCGCCGATAACCATGACGAGAATGACGACCGCTCCCAGGCCGAGGCGGCGGCTCGTATCGGATATCCCGACGAAATCGGCTTCGACATGAAACAGGACATTTGCCACCAGAAGGGTCGCGACCGGCAACAGCACCTTGAGGTTCCGCCAGTTTCGACCGGCGATGATTTCCGCCGCTGCTGCAACCACTACGGCAACAAGAAATGAGCAATCTATTACTGCGCTCAGGAGCCAGCCGGTTTCCTGCGAGAAGAACACGGCGACCCGGCCCGCGATCCAGATCGATACCAGCAGGGCCAAGCGGAAATCCTGAACCGGCAGTCGTCCCGTCCAGTTCGGGATTGCGGTAAGCAGGAACCCGGTAATGACTGCCGTCAGATAGCCAAAGAGCAGTTCGTGGATATGCCAATCCACAGGCACAAACAGGCTAAGCGTTGCAAGCTTGCCGTAGTAGAGAGGCAACCACATAAGAATGGCGAGGCCGGCCTGCAGCGAGCCGAGTAGAAAGAAGGGCCGGAAGCCATAGGAAAGAATTGCAGGATAAGCGCTTGGCTGTGTCCGCGGAATTGCCATGATATGCCTCGCCGGGCAGGGATGCCCTCATTGTTCTTCTATCCTATGTCTGACGGGTGCAATTTGCCCCAGCGCAAACAATGCCAGGATCGCAGACGACGGCGAACAGATGGCATCACTTGTCGATGGGCGGTCGTCCGTGACACAGTCTGGAATCGGATTGTTGAAGCCGGGGAGGAATGGCAGTTGGCAAGCCTCGATCGATCGCTGATTGCCGGGTTGTTGGTCTTCGAGGGCATGACTACCGCGGATCTCGATCGAATAGTCGGGCAGGCGAAGTCGATGCGGATCGCTCGGGACCAGCCGGTTTTCGAGCAGGAGCAGGAAGCACATTCCTTTTTCCTACTGCTGGACGGCCACGTGCGCGTGGTGAAATCGACGCCCGACGGTCATGAGGTGACGGTGCGCTACATAAGTCCAGGAGAACTGATGGGCATCGCTTATGCGCTTGGCCGCACCACCTATCCAGCGAACGCAATCGCCGCCGTCGATTGCGTGGTTCTGGCCTGGCCAAGCCATCTCTGGCCGACATTCGCTGCCAGTTTCCCGAGCTTCAGCGCCAACACCTACAAGGCTGTCGGCACAAGGCTCCAAGATGCCCATGCGCGTGTCATCGAGATGGCCACCGAGCAGGTGGACCAGCGCGTCGCCCATGCGCTGCTCAAGCTGGTCAAGCAGACTGGCAAGAAGACCGTAGAAGGAATTCTCATCGACTTCCCCATCTCACGACAGGACATTGCCGAGATGACGGGCACGACACTCCATACGGTGAGCCGGCTGCTGTCGGCATGGGAAGACCAGGGATTGGTCAAAAGCGGGCGTCAAAAGGTGACCGTAGTCGAACCTCACCGGCTCCTTCTGATCGCGGAAGGCCGTGCCGAGAAAAGCTAGTCGGGGTCGGAATTCTCTATCGCCGCCTGCAAATCACTATTGAGTTGTTCCTCGTCCAGATCGTGCTCCCGTGCTGCGTCGGAAACGGTGTGGAACGAAGCAATCGGGCAGCCGACGCAAAGCATGCCGTGCTGTAGCAGGACCCGGACGGCGGCCGGCGACCCGTGCATGATTTCGTCCATCGTCGCATCGTCGTTGATCTTGCTTTTCATGCCGCTTGCTCGCGTCTTGGAAGCGGGTATCTTGCATCCTCTTTCCGGGAGGCTCGTTGCGCTGAGACAAAGAGCAAGCAGCTTGCTGCACCCCCTCGCGTCTGAACTACGCAGATCGTCGACCGCGTCAGAAACGGCTTGGCCGTCCCAATGGTTACGAAGCGGTTCGCCAAAATTCATTCAGGAAGCAGATCCGGCCACTCAGCGACCGTTTTTCCTCCACGCAATGGCAGCTTCGCGCCTGATATCGGCCGATGCGGTAAGGTTTGGCGTTTCCCAAAAGAGGTCATTGCTACCGGCCTTGGGGAGGCCAATTGTGATCAATTCAGATCGCTGGGCCGCGCCGCTGAAGCGATCGATCCTGAAATCATCGAGCGGCGTTTCGTTACGACCGGTCGTAATGAGTTCGGCCACGGCATCGCCGACGGCCGGACCGAGTTGGGCCGTGTGCGCAGAAGCCGAAGGCGTGGAACAGTCCCGGCGTCGTCGACGCTCGCATTCGCGGTAGGACTAGCATACGCTCGCTGCCGAAGCTTCGACCTATGGGGCAGGCAGGACACAGGCATGGAGCGACGCCTCACCGCAATTCTTGCTGCCGACGTCGTCGGCTACAGCCGCCTCATGGGAGCCGACGAGGTTGGCACGCTTGCACAGCTGAAGAGGCTTCGCGCTGAAGTGATCGAGCCCAAGATCACAGCATCGCACGGACGCATCGTCGGTTCCGCTGGCGACAGCCTTCTTGTCGGATTCGCCAGCGCAGTCCACGCGGTGCAGTGTGCGGTCGAAGCCCAGGAGAGTTTGGCCGCTCTCAATGCAAGTTTGCCCGAAGACAAGCGCATGACTTTCCGCATGGGCGTGAATTTGGGCGACGTGATTGCACAGGACGATACGATCTACGGTGATGGCGTGAACATCGCCGCGCGGCTCGAGAAGCTTGCGGAACCTGGCGGCGTCTGCATCGCGAGCAACGTCTACGAGCAGGTCAAAGGCAAACTGGACTATGCCTACACCGACCTCGGCAGCCATCAGGTCCACAACATCGTGGAGGCGGTGCGCGCCTATCGGGTCAGTCGAGCAAAACCCACTTCGGCATTCTCGACAAGGGACACGCTGACGCTTCCCGAAAAACCGTCCATCGCGGTCTTGCCATTCGACAACATGAGTGGCGACCCCGAGCAGGGCTACTTCGCTGACGGCATGGTTGAGGAGATCATCACCGCGCTGTCCCGGACGCGCTGGCTGTTCGTCATCGCGCGCAACTCGAGCTTTACCTACAAGGGACGGGCAGTGGACATCAAGCAGGTCGGACGCGAGCTTGGTGTGCGCTACGTGCTTGAAGGGAGCGTGCGCAAGGCGGCGAGCAGGATTCGCATCACCGGGCAGCTTATCGACGCGACAACGGGAGCACATCTATGGGCCGACCGTTTCGACGGCGGGCTGGAGGACGTTTTTGACCTGCAGGAGGAAGTGACCCGCAGTGTCGTTGGAGCGATCGCTCCGAAGCTGGAACAGGCAGAGATCGAGCGGGCCAAGCGCAAGCCGACCGAGCACCTTGACGCTTACGACTACTATCTGCGCGGGATAGCAAGCCTCCACCAGTTGACCAGGGAATCCACCGCAGACGCCCTTCAGTTGTTTTACAAAGCCATCGAACTCGACCCTGAATTTGCCTCGGCATACGGCATGGCCGCCTGGTGTGCCGTCATGCGCAAGGCCAACGGCTGGATGACGGATCGCAAGCAGGAAACCGCCGAAACCGAGCGCCTGGCTCTGAAGGCCGTGGATTTGGGCAGGGATGACGCGATCGCTCTTTCCCGCGGCGGGACCGCGCTCGCCTACGTCGTGGGCGACAATAATAGCGGAGCAGCGTTCATTGATCGCGCGCTTGCGCTCAATCCGAACCTGGCTACCGCGTGGCTATTCAGCGGCTGGGTCAGAGCCGACCTCGGCGATACGGAAACCTCACTCCGGCACCTGGCGACCGCGATACGCATGAGCCCCGTCGACCCGCTCATGTTCGACATGCAGAATGCGGTTGCAGTGGCTCATCTCTTCGCTGGTCGATTTGAGGAGGCATCATCTTGGGCTGAAAGGTCGTTGCGGGAAAAGCCGGACTTTTTGGGGTCGTTGCGCTTTGCGGCTGCAAGCTATGCTCACGCGGGCCGAACCGAGGATGCGCAAAAAGTGGTGAGCCGAATGCTCGCCCTCGATCCCGGCCAACGAATTTCCAATCTCGCCGACGTCGTTTCAACTAGCCGTCCGGCCGATATGGCTCTGCTTGCGGAAGGTTTGCGAAAGGCGGGGCTGCCGGAATAGCGCTGCCCGGGCTGGCGCATCGATCGCGTGTTGGTAGTTATGACGTGGGCAGCCTGGTGGCACGATGTCGCCGCCAGATAGCAACCAGATCCGTCATGTCGGCGGCCCTCGCGACCAATGGGGTTGGGGTTTCGATTAGCCCAAGCGGCGCAGGCGATCGCTCATTGGCTGGAAGTCACGTGTGCCTGCCAGGGGTCCCCGGATAATTGAGATTCGGGGGCTCCGGCGGAGAATTGGTCTCCGCCGGAGCACGCAACGTCACTTCATCAGGTCGGTCCAGATACGGGTATAGAGTTCGTCGACCTCGGCGGGGCAGACTTCCTGCCAGCCGCCGGCGGCAATGTACTCCGCCGGAATGTTCAACTCGGGCGCGGCCTTGATGTCGTCGCGCATGAATTGGGTCGAGCCCTTGATGCCGTTGGCATAGGTCGCGAAGTTCGAAATCAGGGCCGCGTTTTCAGGCGCCATGATGAAGTTCAGGAACTTCTTGGCATTGTCCGGATGCGGCGCGTCGGCGAGAATTGCTACGCTGTCCATGAACAGCGAATAGCCTTCCTTGGGGAAGCCGAGCTTTATGTCGGCATTGACCTGCCGCGCCCGGAATGCGGCGCCATTGTAGTAGAGCTGGGCCAGCGTATCGCGGCTGTCCATCTTTTCGATGCCGTAATCCATCGAGACCCAGGACTTCTTGGCTTCAAGCAGCTTGTCTCGAACCTTCTTCAGCAGCGCCTTGTCTCCGGTGCACCAAGTGCCGCCCACGTACCGGATGGCGGCATAGAGAACATCGTTCTTCTCGGGCACGACATTGATCTTGCCCTTCAGTTCCTGCGGCGGATCGAGCCAGATTGCGCTGGTGTTGATGTCACCCTTGTAGACGGAAGTGGCAACGACCGGCCCAGTCATACCCCACTGCCACGGCACAGAGTAATGACGGCCCGGATCCCAGCTGACATTCACCCAGCGTTCGTCGACATTCTTGAAATTCGGCATCTGGTCGGGCCGCGATTCAAGGAGGAGCCCCTCTTTGATCCAGATCGGCACGAAATTGGCCGACGGAACCACCATGTCGAAACCCGAGCCGCCCGCCCTGACCTTGGACAGCGCGGTATCGTTGGAGTCGTAGTCCGTCACCGTGACCTTGATGCCGGTTTCCTTCTTGAATTTTTCCAGGAGTTCCGGGCTGGTGTAGTTGCCCCAGTTGTAGAGGCTCAATTCTTCCTCCGCGAGGGCCGCTGAACTTGCTGCCGCGAGCAGCATCGCCGATGTCAGCGCCGTCAATATGGATCGCATGCTTGTCACTCCTCTGTAAGGTTGCTTATTTTTTGCGGTTGATCAGATGCACGGCCGTCACTAGAAGGATCGAGGGCACCAGAAGCATGGTGGCGGCAGCATTGACTTCGGGGGTCATGTCTCGACGGATCTGACCCAGCATGTAGGTCGGCAGGGTTTCCTGTCCGCCGGACTTCACCAGATCGGTGATGACGACATCATCGAGCGAAATGACGAAGGCCAGCATGAAACCCGCTACGATGCCGGGCGCCAGCCTCGGAAGCGTCACATGCAGGAACGCCTTCCACGGATCCGCATAGAGATCGGCTGCCGCGGTTTCGAGGGTCAGATCCATGCCTTCCAGCCGAGCGCGGATCGGCAGATACGCAAACGGGATGCAGAAGGCCGTGTGCGCCAGGACCAGATAGCCGGTGCCCGAGTAGCCGGTTGCCGACTTGACTGCGGCGAACACGATCAGAAGCGAGATGGCCGTTACGATTTCAGGAACGATCAGAGGCTGGTTGATCAGGGCGTAGGAGACCAACTGCCCGCGATAGGCGTCGGTTCGGGTCATGGCAATGGCAGCCATCGTGGCCATGACGGTCGCCAGGACGCCGGCCACGGTGGCAAGAAACAAAGAGAAGAGGGCTGCGTTAATGATCAGGTCGTTGTGCCAGGCCTTGACGAACCAATCGAACGAGAAGCCGCCCCAGACGCCGAGCGAGGAGGTCGCGTTGAAGGCGAACACGACGAGGATGAGGATCGGCAAATAGAGAGCGACGATCGCCGATCGCGCAATGATGCTGAAGCCTGGCTGCGCCTTCAAATCGAATGCGTGCTGACTAGCCGCCATGCGCATTCTCCTTACCCGAACTTCCGCGGATGTAGATGATGAGCGCCACTGTCACGATCACCAGGAGGCAGATGGACAGTGCTGCCCCGAGGGGCCAGTTTCGACCCTGACCGAACTGCAGTTCGATCAGGTTGCCCATCATCATGTTCTTTCCCCCGCCCAGGACGCGCGGCGTCACATAGGCGCCGATTGCGGGGATGAAGACGAGGATCGATCCGGCGATCAGGCCCGGCTTGCAGGAGGGGATGACGATATGCCAAAGCACCTTTGAGCGCGTCGCATAAAGATCGTACCCTGCCTCAACAAGGTTGAAATCCATCCGCTCGAGGCTCGCATAGATCGGCAGCACCATGAGCGGCAGGTAGACGTAGACGAGCCCCAGGAGAACCGCCCCGTCCGTGAAAAGCATCTGCATGGGCTTGTCGATCAACCCGGCCCAGATGAGGATGTTGTTGACCGGCCCCTGATTGGACAGGAGGCCCATGATCGCGAAGGTGCGGATCAGAAGATTGGTCCAAAAGGGGATCGTGATCAGCAGCATCCATTGCGACCGGACCTGCTCGGGCCGGGTGGCGATGTAATAGGCGGTCGGGAAGCCGATGAGCAGCGTGGCCAGCGTCGCTACCAGTGCCAGTTTGATGGAACGCCAGAAGATGATGAGATTGGCGTCGGCCAGTACGAGCGTGTCGTCAAAGGGATCCCGCTCCACAAAGACATTCGTCCAGCCGTCGAGGCTGAAGTGACCGAGCGCGACCCCGCCGAAGGCACCCTTTGCCATCACCGAATAGACAAGCATCACTGCAAGCGGCCCGACAGAGGCGATCACGATGGTCGCTAGCGCCGGCGCCTTGAGCAACCAGCGGCGCCGGCCTTCGGCGGTTCGGCGTGTGGCCGCCATCTCAGCGATGCTGGACATGGTCGCCTCCGAGCAGCCGGGCGCTATGGCTATGGATTCGCAGCCATACCTGTGTGCCGGACGTCCTGATTTTCTCTTGTTCCGGGCTGTTGGTCAGGCGGGCCGTGAAAGTCGAACCGTCGTTCAGGCGCAATTGAAGGCGGGTGTCCGTCCCAACGAAAACCTCGTCCTCGACGACTGCAGGAATGCAGTCCGATGACGGGGAGTCGAGGACGTCGACATGTTCCGGGCGGATCAGGACCTGAACCGTCCCGTCGCCGGAAGTTCCGGCTTTGCCGTAGGCGGTAGCGACAGCGCCAGCAATTCTGACCTGGTGAGCATCCGCAGCTGCCTGCCCGACAAGCCGGCCGCTCAGAATGTTCGATTCCCCGATGAAGTCGGCGACGAACCTGTCCACCGGAGCGTTGTAGATCTCCCGAGGACGGCCAACCTGGAGCACCCGTCCACGGTTCATGACGGCAATGCGATCGGACATTGCCAAGGCCTCCTCCTGGTCGTGCGTCACGAAGATAAAAGTGATGCCGGTTTCGGTTTGGAGCCGCTTCAGTTCGACCTGCATTTCCTTTCTCAGCTTGTAGTCGAGGGCCGACAACGGTTCATCGAGCAAAAGCACTTCCGGTTGCGGAGCCAGAGCGCGGGCCAGGGCGACACGCTGCTGTTGCCCGCCGGAAATCTCACTGGTCCGACGGTCGGCAAGCGTTTCCATCCGCACGAGTTTCAGCATCGCGGCCACGCGATCCACGCTCCTGGACTTCGTCCAGCCCAGCATTTTCAGTCCGAAACCGATGTTCTCGGCGACAGACATGTGGGGAAAGAGTGCGTAGTTCTGGAAAACCGTGTTGATGGGCCGCCGAAACGGCGGAAGCGCCGCAATGTCCTTGCCGCGGAGCAGGATTTGTCCATTGGTCGGAAAGTTGAACCCGGCGATCAGCCTCAGAAGGGTCGTTTTTCCGCAGCCGGACGGCCCCAGCAACGTAAAGAACTCGTTTTCGGCAATGTCGATCGACACGTCGTCAAGCGCCAGAAAGGCCGAAGCGCCGGTCCCATAACTCTTATGCAGGCCGATCGCCTGGACCGCCAGGCGACGATCCGCGGTTTGCGGCTGGATGGGTTGGGACAATGCCAGCATATCAGGCCTCGAAGGTCACGCGACCGCCGCAGACGGTGAGTGCGGGTGAGAGGGTGTTGATCTCCTCGGGTGAAACGGCCTCGATATCGCCGGATAGGAGGACAAAATCGGCGAAATGACCGGGTTTGAGTTGTCCCTTCCGGTCCTCAGCGTGTTCGGCATAGGCGCCTTCGATCGTATAGGCCGCAATCGCCTCGTGGACGGTGTAGCTCTGGTCTGGCAGATGCGGCGCCCAGGGCTTGCGGTTGACGGCCGCGTGGATGCCAGCCAGGACATCAATCCGCGCCACTGGCCAATCCGACGCGAAGACAACATGGGCTCCCGCCTGCTTTAAGGTCCGCCAGGCATAGGCAAGCGGCCAGCGATCGGGCCCGATGCGGGTCTTGGCCGGTTCAAGCGGGAAATCCATCACGCCTGGGGGATGCGGCGGCTGCATGGATGCGATCGCGCCAAGGGCAGCAAAGCGCGGAATGTCGCTGGGCTGGATGACCTCGATATGCTCGACCCGGTGGCGCGCGTCCCGCGGGCCATTGGCCTTCATGGCGGCTTCATAGCCGTTCAGGACCGAGCGCACCGCGCCGTCGCCGATCGCGTGCACGGCGATCTGCAAACCGCGCCGGTCCGCCTCGATCGCCATTTCCGTGAATTGGGCCTGGGTGAAGAGCGGTTCCCCGGTGAAGTCGGGCCTGTCAGCATAGCCGTCGACGAGATAAGCGGTGTAGCCTTCGATCACGCCGTCATAAAACGCCTTCACGAGACCGGAATTCAGCCAGTCTCCGCGATAGTCGTCATTCATGCGGGACGCCTTTTCCAGCATGGCCACCGTCATGAAGTTCTTGAAATGGAAGGGAACCTTGACGCGGCAGAGCAGGGCGCCCTGTTCCTGGATCTCGGTGAGCAGTTCCAGCGTGTAAAGATTTCCGTCCATGTTGTGGATCGACGTGATCCCGTGCCTGGCGCACCAGGCCAGGGCGGCTTTTATGGATGCCCGGTCCAGCGCCCTTTCCTCTGGCGTTGGCGGTTCGGGCGGCTCGCCTCCCGTGGAAAGCCCCAGCGACGAACGAAAGGTGCCGGCATAGACATTGACCGGTCCGAAGGCCTCGACTTCGCGCAGTTCGCCGGTGGCGAGGGCGTCCCCGCCCATGACCACCTCGTTGCCGGGCCCCAGTGCCTTTCCATGGAGAAGCCCGACTTCCTTGAGCAGTATGGTATTCGCCCACATCGTGTGATGGTCGAAGGCCACGAAGGCCAGCGGCCGGTCATCGAGAATGCTGTCGAGGAAATGCCGGTCGATCGGCCTGCCGTCGAGCATGTCGTAATCGGCACCTTGGCAGAAAAGGACCTTCGCCTCCGGATTTGCCGCCGCGTGAGCCCGCACTTTGTCGCGGATCGCGGCTTCACCCTTCGTGCCCGTGAGCAACAGGTCATTGAGGATGGCGCCGCCGCCAAACACATGCATGTGCGCTTCGATGAAGCCCGGCAGCACGCTTCGGCCGGCAGCGTCGATTATCCGCGTCGAATTGCCGGCAAGCGGCAGCACATCGGTTGCGTGGCCAACAGCGAGAACTCGTCCGTTGGCGATTGCCATCGCAGAAGCCGCCGGCCGGGCCGGGTCCATGGTCAGAATTCTTGCGTTCGTGACCACCATGTCAGCTTGCATCAATGACGTTCCCCCAGCCTGCCCAATTCCCCTTCCGGGTAGGGCAGCAATTGACTACACTTTTTGCATACTTTGTTGTATACACTATGCGCTTGCGAATGCGCGAGTCAACCGGTACCTATTTGCCGCGTTGACGCCAGCCGGTGTTAGGAGCCCCGATGAACGACGTTGCCCGCGGCCATTTGCGTCAGTCGACCTATGAATCGATTAAGGCGATGATCGTGACCGGGCAGCTGTCACCGGGCAGGCGAATTACGGAACTCGAGCTCGTCGAACAGCTTCAGGTCAGCCGGACGCCGGTGCGCGAGGCGCTCAATCGATTGGAGCGTGACGGGCTTGTGGTCGAACGTCCCCGCACCGGATTTGCGGTGGTTCAATTTGACGAGACGATGCTTCGGAATGTGTTCGACATCCGGGCTGAGCTGGACGCCTATGCGACGACCTTGGCGATCGCCCGCATCACCCGCGATGAAGTGGAACTGCTGCGCGGCTTGGTCGCGGACTGCGAGCGCCTGGCGCAAACCGATTCGGCTCCTCGCGCCCGGCTGGAAGAGATGCAGACCGGCATGGAAATCCATCGCGCAATCGCGCGATTTAGCGCCAACGCCATGCTCGCGGAAATGCTGAACGGACTTTTGGACAAGTGCCAGGTCTATGTCTGGATGGAGTTGACCCAGTTGAACGACTGGAAGGCGGCGCGTGACGACCATCACATGATCGTTGAAGCGATCGCTGCCGGGGACGCCGACACGGCCTGCCGCGAATCCCGCCGTCATATCCGGCAATCGAGGGATGGCATCCTGGACCTCATGCTCAGGCAGCGCGATCTGCGCGACCTGTATCTATCCCGGACCGAGGAGTTGCAGACGCGACCGGGTCTGGCTGTCTAGGCTTCGCAAAATTGACGTTTCTGCTGGTGTCATCTGCCGGGACATCTGGCGCTGTGTGACGTGGCGGATGCGGACATGCCATCGACGCTTGTCCCGACCATTCGGCGAGGAATTGGCAGGGAGACGCCGGCACCATGATGCACTCGGACCAGATCCATATCGATGCGGATATCGTTCGCGCGATCGTCTTCGAGCAGTTCCCGGAGCACCGCCACGAGAAGATCGAGCAGCTTGGCGCGATCGGTACGGTCAATGCAATCTTCAGGATCGGATCGAGTGTAGCGGCAAGATTCCCGCTGCGTGCGATGGCGCCTGTCGAGTGCGCCAATATGCTGCGCAACGAAGCCGCGGCCATGACCGAGTTTGCCGCGCATTCTTCGGTTGCCTGTCCTCGACCGCTCGGGCTTGGTCAACCGGGCCCGCTCTATCCGCTGCCTTGGGCAATGCAGAGTTGGATAGAAGGTGACGTTGCCACGCACGATGGGCTTGCTGCTTCCGCGACCTTCGCACGCGACATTGCCAGGCTGATTGCGTCGCTGCGGGCAGCGACCACGGATGGACGTCGTTTTGATGGGCAAGGGAGGGGCGGCAGTCTTCCGGACCACGACGAGTGGATGTCGATCTGTTTCAACAACAGCGAGGGTCTCCTGGACGTGTCTCGGCTCCGTCGCATCTGGGCTCGGCTGCGTGAACTGCCGCCGTCCGGTCCCGACGTTATGGGCCATCGCGATCTTATTCCGGCCAACCTGCTCGTGCGTGGGGACCGCCTTGTTGGTGTGCTCGACTGCGGCAGCTTCGGACCGGCCGACCCGGCCTTGGATCTTGTCGCCGCATGGCATCTTTTTGATCGCAGTCGGCGCGAAACCGTGCGTGCCCATCTTGGATCAAGCCAGCTCGAGTGGCAGCGCGGAGCGGCATGAGCCTTCCAGCAGGCGATGGGCCTGGTCTGGTACTATCGGAGCACCAACCCCGCCATGAGTGCCCTTGGCCGCTCGACGCTCTCCCGCATCATCGACGATCTGGAAATCTGATCCGAACCTGGGCGTCGTTCGGGCCTAAGTTCCTTCACAAGCGCAGGGACCCTCCGTAGCGACAGCTCATGACCGCTCGTGCAGCAAGGCGGCGTGAGCGACCAATGCATCGATGATCACGCGCATGCGCGGCGGTACGACGCGGCCGGCGCTCCACAGCAGGTGGATGGGGGGCAGTGTCCACGGCCGAGCTCATCAGCACTGGCACCAGCTCGCCGCGACGCAAGCTGTTGCCAGCGAGCCAGTCGGGCAGGAAGGCAATGCCGCAGCCGGCGACCGCCGCCTGCAACAGCGCATCGCCGTCGCCGATCATCAGCCTGGCTTGCGGCTGGTAGAGCATGGTTCCGTTGCCATCGGGCAGTGGCCATGGGTTGATGAAGTCGCGCCGGCCGTAGACCAGCAGCGCATGCTGGGCCAGCCCTTGAATATCGGCGGGGGTCCCGGCCGTGGCCAGGTAGGCGGGGCTGGCGCACAACAGCGAACGCTGCGTGCCCAGCCGCCGGGCGGTCAGTGAGGCATTGTCCGCGAGAGGGCCGAGGCGCACGGCGAGGTCGATGCCGTCGTCGACAAGGTCGGAGCGGTGGTCATCGAAGCCGATCTCGAGCCGGAGCGCCGGATGGTCCTTGGCCAGCCCGAACAGCACCGGCGCCACCCAGCGGCGGCCAAAGGCCAGCGGCAGAGCTAGCCGCACCACGCCCGCCGGCGCCTGTCGTCCGGCGGCGATGACGTCCTGTGCCTCGCTGAGCCCCGCAAGCGCGCGCCGGCAGGCCTCGTAGTAGATCTCGCCGTCGGCCGTCAGGCTCAAGCGGCGGGTTGTCCGGTTGAGCAGGCGCACGCCCAGCCGCTGCTCGAGCTGCAGCACCTTGCGACCGACGGCCGATTTGGTCAGGCGTAGCCGCGCCGCCGCTGCGGTAAAGCTGCCCGCATCGACGGCTTGGACGAAGGCGAGGGCGCCCTCAAGGCTGCCAGCTATGAGGTTCATTGTATATCCAGTCGCAACGATCTTCCGACAAATTCGCACCATTGTAGCTGGATGCGCGATGGTAATATAGGCCGGATGGAGATGCGCAATGGATGACATGACTGAAGCCTGGCGCATGACCGGGTTTGGGCTCGACAAGCTGGTACGCGGGGCGGTGCCGTTGCCGTCGGTCGGCCGGCGCGCGCTGTTGGTCGCGGTGCGCGCGGTGGCGCTCAACTTCAAGGACCTGCTGTTGATCGATGGCAAGTTGCCGGCGATGTCGCTGCCCTTCGTGCCGGCGTCGGACGCGGTGGGCGAGGTGGTCGCCATCGGGTCTGAAGTGACGCGTTTCCGCGTCGGCGACCGCGTGTTAGGGCAGGTGATTGCCGACTGGGCCGACGGCGATGGGCCGCCGGTGTTGCACAGACAGACGCTGGGGTTGTCGCTGCCGGGCGTGCTGGCGCGCCACGTCGTGTTCGGCGAGGACGCCGCCGTGCCGGCGCCGGCTTCGCTTGGCGACGAGGAAGCAGCGACTTTGCCAATCGCGGCGCTCACCGCTTGGTCGGCGTTGGTCGAGTCCGGCCGGTCGCGGCCGGGCACGACTGTGCTTATCGAAGGAACCGGCGGCGTGGCGCTATTTGCACTGCAATTCGCGCTGGCCTTCGGGCAAGTCCCTATCCTGCTGTCGCGCCACGCCGACAAGCTCGAACGCGCCCGGATGCTAGGGGCAAGGCTCTGCCTCGACACCGGCGCCAATCCCGACTGGAGCGCACAGGTGCGGACGCTTAGGGGCGGGCGCGGGGTCGACCATGTCCTGGAGCTGATCGGCGGCGCCAATCTGCGGCAATCGATCGAGACAGTGGCAGCCGGCGGGCTTGTATCCCTCATCGGCCAGCTGGCGGGTACCGAACTGGCCGTGCCGACGCCGGTGCTGACGCGCAACCGCATTACGCTGCAGGGCATCGCCACGGGCTCGCGACGGCAGTTCGAGCACATGAATGTGGCAATCGAGGCGCTGGGCGTCAGACCGGTGATCGATGCCGTCTATCCCTTCGAGGCGGTCCACGAGGCTTTCGATCACCAGCGGCGCGGGCCGTTCGGCAAGGTTGTGATCAGTATGGGCTAGATGCCGAGCTAGACAGGCATCCCACCCTGATCGTTTTCGCGACGCCGTTGCAGAGCTTCCCTTAGAAGCAAGATTCTCGACGCTGGCCTGGCCGTGATGTTCCGCCAAGGCTATCACGGCGCGGGCGTCAGAGATGTCGTTGCGGAGGCCGGTGTCGCCCAGGGCTCGTTTACGAACCACTTTCGATCGAAAGAGGATTTCGCCGCCGAGGTTTTGGACCTGTATTTTGCCTCGATCCAAAAGCGGATCTCCGAGTCGCTCCTTGATGCTGGTCTTGCGCCCCGGCAACGACTGCTGCGGTACCTGGACATCATCTCGGATCAGCTCGCTGCCGATGGCTATGTGCGGGGCTGTCTGATCGGCGACTTCAGCCTGGAGGTGGTCCAGGAGAGCGAGCCGCTGCGCCAACATCTCGTCGCGATGTACCGGGAGTGGCTTCAGCCTTTTGGCGACTGCATCGCGGAGGCCCAGGCTGCCGGGGAAATCGACAGCACGTTCACTCCACGGGATCTGGCGGAGTTTCTTCTTGCCTCCTGGGAAGGCGCGATCCTGCGCATGAAAGTGGAGCGTTCCGGCGAACCGCTCCGACGCTTCAAGGACATCGCCTTCGCTACCGTTTTTGGTCCGCCATAATTTTCCGATTTGACACTAAGGGGTGGCAAAAACGTCTATCAGGATCTGGCTTTTCGCCACTCCTCGTACTCTCCGCGGGCATCGTCATGCAGCGGATAATAGCGTTGCAACGACCCGCCCTGCATGAGCTTTTCGCGCGAGAATTCCTCCCAATCGTGATGCTTCTGCGCCTCTTCGATCACCTTCGCGGCCATTGCGACGGGAACCACCACCACCCCGTCATCGTCGGCAACGATGATGTCGCCGGGGATCACCGTGACATTGCCGCATGCAATCGGAACGTTGAGGGCATTGGGATAGATGCTGGTCTGCACATGGTAATTGGGCGTCCAGCCGCGCAGCCATAGGGGCAGATCGAGCTTCTCGACATTGGGCCGATCGCGCATGCACCCATCGATGACGATGCCAGCGCCGCCTCTGCCCTTGAAATACGTCGACATCATATCGCCGAAGACACCCGAACTCATGTCACCGCGCGCGTCGACCACGACCACGTCGCCCTCCTGAGCGTGGTAGAGCACGTGCCGGTGCAATTGCGTCTCCGGATCGGCATATTCTCCCTCGTTGAAGAGGTCGGGCCGCTGCGGCAGGAACTGCAGCGTCAGCGCCGGGCCGACGATCGACTTGCCGTGGTTCTGCGCCACCGGACCGACCATATGCGGATTGCGGAAGCCCATGTGACCAAGCGTGCCGGCAACGGTCGCGGCGCCGATCTCCCTCAGCGCGTCGATCAGGTCCTTGGACGGCCGGGTGATGTCGGGGCTATGCGTCATGGTGGACTCCGGTTGACGTTGCGCTACCAGTTCGTGACAGAACCATCGCGGCGCTTGAGGTGGGGTGCTTCCCAGAAACGGAAACTCTGCGCCTGGATCGCCGCCTCGTTGATCTCGACGCCGAGCCCCGGCAGATCGCTGACCGGATAGTCGGGGCCGTCGAGCTGTGGTTGCACCGGGAAGAACTCGGAACTGTCGAAGCCCAGCTTTCTTTCCGGCGCCCTGGTCTCGAGCCAGGCGAAATTCGGCACTGCGGCGGCGAGATGTATGGTCGCGGCGGTGCACACCGGACCAAGGGGATTGTGCGGCATCAGGTCCAGATAGTGCGCTTCGCTCCAGCCCGCGACCTTCATCGCTTCGGTGAGCCCGCCGACGTTGCAGACATCGAGCCGATTGAACTGATGGATGCCGCGCTCGATGTAGGGCAGGAATTGCCACTTGCTGGCAAATTCCTCGCCGATGGCGAATGGGATGTCGGTCATCGTACGCAGGGATTCGTAGGCCTCCGGCGTCTCGTCCCGTATCGGCTCCTCGAGGAAATCGAGCACGCCGCGGCCGAGCTTGTTGCAGAAGCTTGCCGCCTCGGCCACCGACAGCCGATGATGGTAGTCGATGCCGAGCACGAGGTCGTTGCCCAGCGCCTCGCGCGCCCTGTTCAGCATGCTTGCGGTAGCGCCGATCGACTCGCGCGGCTCGAAGATGTCCCTGCTGCTTTGCCCGACGGGAAAGAAGCGTATCGCCTGCCACCCCTGCGCGCGCAGTTCCCCGGCTCGTTCGATGGCGGCATCGCCCTCGGCCTCGTCACCGGTCGAGGCGAAGGTCGGGATGCGGTCGCGCTGCTTGCCGCCGAGCAGCTCATAAACCGGCACCCCCAGCGCCTTGCCCTTGATGTCGTGAAGGGCGATGTCGATGGCCGAGATGGCCGCCTGCAGGACGCGCCCGCCTTCGAAGTACTGGCTGCGATAGATCTCTTGCCAGATCCGGCCGATCTGCATCGGGTCACGGCCGATGAGGAACTCGCGATAGTGCTCGATCGCGCCGGCCACGGCTTTCTCGCGACCGCTCAAGCCGCTCTCGCCCCAGCCGAAGATGCCCTGATCGGTCTCGATCTTGACCAGCATCTGGTTGCGGGTCCCCACCCACACCGGATAGGGCTTGATCGCCGTGATCTTGAGCTTCGTGGTCATTCACACTCGTTCCACACGCATCCGCCCTGTCTCAGTTGGCCTCGAGGGCCATCTCCGTTTCGCCGTCGAACAGGTGGATGCGCTCCTGGTCGAACTCGAGCCAGATCTGCTCGTCGGGTGCGACGGCGATGGTGGGGGACACGCTGATATTGACGATCGCGCCGGAGAGGAACGCTTGCACGAAGGTGATGTCTCCGGTCGGTTCCACAGTGTAGGCTTTGGCCGGGATGGCGCCGGGAACGGCGCTCTTGTGCAGCTTGATCGTCGAATGTCGGGCACCGAGCACGACCTTCCTGGTGGTCGCTCCCTGGACCTTGCGCGCGTTGAGTTCCGACAGTGCAAGGCTCCAGCCTTCAGCGCTCGTCAGAGCGGTGGCGCCGTTGGCCGTCGATGCCTCCAGCGGAATGAGGCTCATGGCCGGGCTGCCCACGAAGCTCGCGACGAACATGTTGGCGGGATGGGCGAAAACTTGTGCCGGCGAATCGTATTGCTGCAGATAGCCGCCGTTCATCACGGCCATCCTGTCTGCCATGGTGACGGCCTCCAGCTGGTCGTGCGTCACGTAGACGATCGTCGCCTCGAGGTCCTGATGGAAGCGCTTGATTTCGGACCGCATCTGCACGCGCAGCTTTGCGTCGAGATTGGAGAGCGGTTCGTCCATCAGGAATACCGCCGGATCTCGAACCAGCGCGCGGCCGAGCGCCACGCGCTGCTGTTGCCCGCCCGAAAGTTCGCGCGGCTTGCGCTCAAGCAGTTGCGTCATGTCGAGCACCCGCGCCGCTTCCCTGACCTTCCTGTCGATCTCGTCCTTGGGCAGCTTGCGCATCTGCAGCGGGAAGGCGAGGTTCATATAGACCGACTTTTGCGGATAGAGCGCATAGTTCTGGAACACCATAGCGATGTCCCGGTCCTTGGGGTCGAGGTCGTTGACCACCCGGTCGCCGATGAGGATGTCGCCCGATGTGATCGGGATCAGCCCAGCGATGAGGTTGAGTGTTGTTGTCTTGCCGCAGCCTGAAGGGCCGACGAGCGCAACGAACTCGCCGTCATCGACCGTCAGCGAAACCTCGTTGACGGCTTTGAAGCCGCCATAGGTCTTGACGAGATCTTTGAGGACCACGTGGGCCATCGGCAACTCCCTAGTGCTTGACCGCGCCTTCGGTAAGGGCGCGTACGAAGTATCGTTGCAGGACGAGGAAGAGGACCACGACGGGCACGCTCATCATGAAGCTGGCAGCCATCAGACCCGGGAAGTCGGTCGTGTTTTCCGAGAAGAAGCGCTGGATACCGACCGGCAATGTCAGCTGCTCGTTCTTGGAGAGGAAGGTGTACGCGTAGATGTATTCGTTCCATGCGCCGATGAAGGAATAGATCGCCGTGGCGATGATGCCTGGCGCCGAGAGCGGCATCACGATCAGGACAAAGGCCTGGAACCGCGTCGCCCCGTCGATGCGCGCCGCCTGCTCGAGCTGCACCGGGATGTTGTCGTAGAAGCCCTTGAGGAGCCAGATTGCCAGCGGCAGGCCGAAGGTGAGATAGGTGAGAATGAGCGACCCATGCGTGTTCACCAGCCCGATGGCGCGCATCAGGATGAAGAGCGGCACGAGAAAGATCACCGCCGGGAACATGTTGCGCAGCAATACGGCGAAGAACAGGAAGTTCCGGCCAGGAAACGTGAAGCGAGAAAACGCGTAGGCCGCGGGAACCGCCACGATCACCGAAAGGATGGTCGTGGCTGTGGAGACGAAAAGGCTGTTCCAGAAGAAGCGGAGGAAGTCCTGGCCGACGCTGTTCTGCGGATCAAGCAGCTTCTGGTAGCTGGCAAGGGTTGGTTGGTCAGGCCACCATTGCGGCGGGAACTGCATCGCGGCGAAGCCGGACTTGATCGAGGTGAGCAGCATCCAGATCATCGGCAATGCGGTGTAGAGCAGCATGAACGTGAGGAAGATACGCCCGCCCCACCGCCATCCGTCGATGCTCGCGCGTCGACGGGCCTGACCCAGACGGGCTGTCTCGGCGATCGTGCTCATGCGCCTGCATCCTTGCGTTCGTTTCCGCTTAGCGCTCGGACGTAGAAGTAGCCGAGCGTCATCAGGATGAGGAAAAGAAGCACCGAATAGGCCGATGCCACCCCCCAGCGCTGCCGGCCGAAGGCGAGCTCATAGATGTGGGTGATCCAGATGTGCGAAGCGTTGGACGGCCCGCCGCCGGTCATGATCCAGGGGATGATGAAGGAATTGAAGTTGGCCACCGCCAGCAGCAGGATCGTCACCGTGGAGACGTTTCTCAAATGCGGGAAGGTGACGTGCCAGAAGCGCTGCCATGCATTGGCGCCGTCGACTTTTGCGGCGCGCAACAACTGCTCGGGGACTGTCTGAAGACCGGCCATCATCATGATCATGGCGAACGGAAACTCCCGCCAGATATTGACGACGATCAGGGAGGGCAGCACCGTGCTGACGCTGTCGATGAAATTCGGCGGCCGATCGGCCAATCCGAGGCCGACCAATACCGCGCCGATGATCCCGAAGTCCGAATGGTAGATCCACTTCCAGATATAGGATGCGGCGACCGCGCTGATGACCCAGGGAATGATCAGGATGGCGCGCAGCACGCCCCGGCCGACAAACTCGCGATGGAGCGCCAGCGCGCAGGCAAATCCCAGGACAAAGGAGATGAAGGTGGATGCCAGTGTCCAGATAAGGGTGTTGGAGGTGACCTTCCAGAACACCGGACTGGTGAGGATGGCGGTGTAGTTGCCGAAGCCGACGAAGATCTTGTCGCGGAGCTGCAGGCCGGGTGGCGTGTTGAAGAACGACAGCTCGATCGTGTAGTAGATCGGATAAGCGATGACGATCAGCATCACGGCAATCGCAGGAAGCACGTACGCGTAGTCAGCGCGATGCTCCCAAATCTTGCCCAGCAGGGGTCGCAATCTTCGCCGAGCCCCGGTCTTTCCGGCCACGATCGTCACTTTGGCGTGCCCTTGTTTTTCGGAGCGAACCGGCTGCGCGCTCGGCGCAGCCGGCAAGATCGGGTCAGGCTTCGGCTAGAGGCCGCCGCCCATCAGGTCTTTCACCTTCTTGGCCGCGTCGTCCGCTGCCTGGTCGACGGTCATCGCACCGGTCAGGGCATTCTGCAGCATGTCCGGGACGATGATGTTCATGATCTCGGGCGATTGCGGCAGCGCCGGGAACGGAATGCCGTATGGCAGCATCGAGGTGGTGACATCGAGGAACTTGATGCTGTCCAGCCGCTCCTTCATCCATTTGGTCTTGAAGCCGTTAAGGTTGCCCGGGTTCGAGCCGGCGTACGCCATCTTTAGCGACCACTCGGGGCTCGTCCACATGCAGATGATGGCCTTGGCCGCCGGCTCGTCCACCTTGCCGCCTTCGACATATTCGGGCTTCAGGATGTGAATGTTCGAGCCGCCGAACACGACGGCGCGCTTGCCGTCCGGGCCGGTCGGAATCAGGCCGTAGCGCATGTTGTCGATGACGGTCTGCGCCTTGTCCTTGTCGGTGCCGGTCGCCTTCTTCTGCAGGTCGAGCATGACATTGTAGTCGGACGGGTGCGAGATCATCATGCCGAGCTGGCCGGCCAGGAACAGCGGCTGGTTGTCGGCCTGCTGGTTGGTGAGTGCGGAAACCGGAACCGACTTGTCGCGAACATACATGTCGTAAGAGGCTTGCAGCGCCGCCTTGCTCTGCGGGCTGTTGAGCTCGATCTCCTTATACGTCGGGTTCGCCGTGGCTTCGTCGAAGACGCCGCCGCCATAGGCCCACAACTGAGGCATGAAGCGGTACGGCGTATTGCCGGCATTCTTGCGCGCCACCAGGCCGTAACCGGCGATGCCGAGCTTGTCGTGGATCTGCTTGGAGTACTTGACGACGTCGTCCCAGGTCGCCGGAGCCTTGTCCGGATCAAGGCCCGCGCGCTTGAAGATGTCGGCATTCCAGATGAAAGCCATTGTTTCATTGTTGGTTGGAATGCCGTAGGTCACCCCGTCCCAGGTCACGGCCTTCATGGCGCCGGGCCAGAAATCCTCGGTCGAATACCCGACATCCTCCGGCTTGAGCGGCTCCAGATAGCCCTTTGAGGCGAATTCGGTGCCACCCAGGATTTGCAGGCGGACCGCCATCGGCGCCGCATTGCCAAGGAGCGCCGTGCGGAACTTGTCGAGGAGATCGTTATAGGTGAGGGCTTGTTCCTCGAGCTGGATGTTCGGATAGGTCTTTCGGAAGGTCTCGAAGAAGTCCTTGTAGTACTGGCGCAGGAGGTCGGGATCGCCCTCGAACACGCCCTGATACCAGAAAGTCAGCCGCCCCTTGTAGTCGAGCGGGGTGACCTTGCCGCAATCGGCCGCCGTATCAAAATCCTGTGTGCCGGCAATGGAGCGCACATATTCCGGCGACCACTTGCTCAGATCGACCGGCGCCGCGCCCAGCGCTGGTGCGGACATCAACGATGCCATTAAGGCAGTGGAGACAGTGCCGCGCAGGACGGCACCGCCGAGTGTAATCCTCGTCATAGGTATCCTCCAGGTTTCTCTCCCATGCCGCTCAGCATCGAGGCGAGCGGTCTTTGCTCGTCGGCCATGGGGATATCTCGTTCAAATGTATCCCTTCGAGCATTTTGTACGTTTTCAGATCGCAGATTGTCTGTCAACGCGATAAATCGTACATTGTTTATGGGGACCGTGCGTGATATCGGTCAAAGTGTGTATGATTGGGGAGCGGGCCTTGGCAGAAACAAGCGATTTCAAAGCGGAACCACCCGAAGGGATTGACGCTCTCGGGGCCTCAAGCGAGGGCGCCTCGCTTTATCAACTGATCAGGGAAGACATCATAGAAGGGCGGCTCGCCGCCAACGAACGGCTGGTGGTCACCGATCTCGCCCGGCGTCACGGCACCTCGACCAATCCCGTGCGCGAAGCCCTGCAACTGTTGCGGGGCGAGGGCTTTGTCACCTTCGTTCCCAACCGCGGGGCGCGCGTGCGGCCTATAGACCAGGATTTTGTCCGGGATATCTACGAGATCGGAGTCCTGATCGAGCCGGCTCTGACGCGATGGTTCGTGAATATGGCTACCGTCGAGGACATTGCTGAGCTCGAACGCATCCAGGCCCTGATCGAAGAGAACAACTTCGCCGACACGTTCAGGCACAGTGAGCTGGATACTGCCTTCCACACCGTGATGTACCAGAGGCACTACAACCGCCATGCCGCCGAGCTTTGGTGGAAGCATCGCGAAGTGCTGCGGGCGGTGAGCCGGCGCTTCAATTTCACGCTCGCCCGGCGCGCCGCGATCATTCGCGAGCACCGAGAACTCATCGCGCATGTCAAAGCTGGAAATGCGGACGAGGCAGCCGAACTCATTGCACGCCATGTCGAGGGCTCCGGGCGGCATGTCCTCGAACACATGCGCGCGCGCAACGCCGCTCGGGCAGGGTAGGCTATCCGGTCTGGAACGTCGTTATCCCGACCGCATCGGACAAAGGCAGGTGAGATGAAAATCACGAGCATTCGGCCATGGCTGATCAAGTCCGCTGCTTCTTATTGGGGAGAGTACCTGTTCGTCGAAGTGGCGACCGACGAGGGCGTGAGCGGCTGGGGAGAGATCACCACCACCACCAAGCTCGCCAACCGCGCGCTCTGCACGATCCTGCGGCAGATCGGTGCCGCCGTGACCGGCGAGGATCCGGCGCGCATCGAGCATCTCTGGCACAAGGTTTTCCGCAGCTTCACCTATATGGGCAGCCGCGGCGCCGCCGTCGAATGCGTCAGCGCCATCGACATAGCGCTTTGGGACATCCGCGGCAAAGTCCTCGGCAAGCCGATCTATGAGTTGCTGGGCGGACCGGTGCGCGATGAAATCGCCCTCTACACCCATCCCAACCAGGCCAAGTTTACCAGCAAGGAGGCTGTGGTCCGTGAAATTCGAGACATCGTCGAGTCCGGCCACACCGGGCTGAAGTTCGATCCGTTCCCGCACCAGGGCCGCACCACCGATGGACTGTCGCGAGAGCAGCGGGACGGCTACCTCGACGGCAGCATCACCCGCAAGGACGAGCGAGAGGCCGCCGAACTCACAGCTCTCATCCGCGAAACGGCAGGCCCCGATGTCGACATCCTCATCGATGCGCATGGCCGCTTCGACGTTCCCACCGCCATTCGCCTCTGTCGCAGCCTCGAGGAGGCTGGCCAGATCGACTGGTTCGAGGAACCTTGCCCGCCCGAAAGCCTCAACGCGCTCAAGCAGGTGCGTGAGAAGGTCAGCGCCGCCATCTCGTGGGGCGAGCGCGGCCACACGAAATGGGATTTCGTGCCGGTGCTGGAGAACAAGCTCGCCGACTACATCATGCCCGACGTGACCTGGACCGGCGGCATTACCGAACTCAAGAAGATCTCCGCCCTGTGCGAGGCCTACTACATCCCGGTCTCGCCCCATGATGCCGCGGGACCGATAAACGTGGTTGCGGGAGCGCAGGTGATGATGACCGTTCCGAACTTCTACAAGCTCGAAACGTCGGAGTGGGATCTCTCCAAATACGATCATCTCATCGACACGCCGCTCGACGTTTCGAACGGCAGCCTCAAGCTGACGTCAAGACCCGGTCTCGGCGTCGAGATGAACCGCGACTATCTGCAGGCTCACGAGATCGAGCTGAGTTAGGCGTGCTCGCCGGCCCATGTGCGGGTCACAAGCCCCATCGACCAGAACGAGGATAAGTCATGCCAGAGACGGGTGGAGCCGACGCGGCGCTCAATCGGGTGAACACGAATTCCAGGCCGTCCGAGCTCCGCATCACCGACATGCGGGTTGCCGAAATCGTCGGCGCGCCGTTCACCTCGGCACTGCTCAAGATTTACACCAACCAGGGCATCGTCGGACTTGGCGAAGTGCGTGACGGCGCCAGCGCCACCTACGCGCTGATGCTGAAGAGCCGGCTGCTGGGCGAGAACCCTTGCGACATCGATCGCCTGTTCCGCCGCATCAAGCAGTTTGGCGGGCACGGCCGCCAAGGCGGGGGCGTCTCCGCGGTCGAGATCGCGCTGTGGGATCTCGCAGGCAAGGCCTATGGCGTCCCGATCTATCAGATGCTGGGCGGCAAGTTTCGCGATCACGTGCGCGTCTATTGCGATACCGACGCCGAGAAACCGAGCGGGACCGAAACCGGCAAGCGCCTCAAGGAGCGCATGGACCGCGGGTTCACATTCTTGAAGATGGACCTGGGCTTGATGCAGATCTCCCATGTTCCGGGCGCCGTCGTCGCGCCCGCCGGCGCGCTCGAAGGGTTTCACGCCAATCCGCGCGGCCGTGGCGGCACATCCGAAGAGCGTAAGGCCCGCAACCTCGCCTACGATGCACAGAACGTGCAGCACCCGTTCACGGGCCTGCATTTCACCGAAAAGGGGATCGACCTGCTCGAACAATATATCCACGAGGTTCGCGAGGTCATCGGCTACGAGATCCCTTTAGCCATCGATCATGTCGGCCACATCTCGCTGCAGGACGGCATACGCCTGTCGCGCCGCATCGAGAAATACGCACCTGCCTGGCTCGAGGACGTGATCCCCTGGCAATACACCGAGCAATACCGGCAACTGCAGCAAGCCACCACGGTGCCGATCTGCACCGGCGAGGACATCTATCTCAAGGAGGCCTTCGAGCCCCTGCTCAAGAGCGACGGCGTCTCGATCATCCATCCGGACCTGCTCACCAGCGGCGGCATCCTCGAGACCAAAAAGATCGGCGATATGGCGCAGGACCACGGCGTCGCCATGGCGATCCATATGGCAGAAAGCCCGATCGCCGCGATGGCTGCGGCGCATGTCGCGACCGCGACCGAAAACTTCATGGCGCTCGAATACCATTCCGCCGATGTCGACTGGTGGGACGACATCGTCACAGGTCTCCCCAGGCCGCTCGTCAGGGACGGTTTCATCACCGTGCCGGACAAGCCGGGGCTGGGGATCGACGACGTCGTCGACGAGGTCATCTCGCATCACCTGCAACCGGGTGTCATGGGAATATGGCAATCCACCGAGCATTGGGACAATGAATATAGCTGGGACCGGACCTGGAGTTAGCCCAGACCACCTTCCCTCCAGGCTCACAAGGCCTACGACCGACCATTCGTGTCGACCTCTCCCAATGGAGAGGCGAAGAAGGAAACGGACCAAACCATGTTCTACGAACTGCGTATCTATGACTGTCTGCCGGGCAGGCTGCCGGCTTTGCTCAGGCGCTTTTCCGACCAGACGCTGGCCATCTGGGAGAGGCATGGCATCCGCCAAGCCGGGTTTTTCACCACGGCGATCGGCGAAAACAGCAATCGCCTCACCTATTTCCTCGCTTGGGATTCGCTGGCCGAGCGTGAGGCGAAATGGGCGGCTTTCGTCACCGATCCGGCATGGCACAGGGCCCGGGACGAGTCTGAGCGCGACGGGCAGATCATTGCCAATATCAGCAGCCAGCTGCTCACGCCGACAGCTTTCTCGTCTGTGAAATAGGACTGCGCCATGAAGATCACCGACCTGCGCTGTGCCGTCATCGGCAAGCACCCCATAGTGCGCATCGTTACCGATGAGGGCCTCTATGGCCTTGGCGAGGTCGAGTTCACCAAGACCTATCTCAAGCCGTTTGTGCTGCATTTCCGCGACGCGCTGATCGGCGAGGATCCGACCGACGTCGAGCGGGTGATGCTGAAGATCCGCCAACGCGGCTCGTTCAAGCCCTATGGTGCCGCCGTTTCGGCCATCGAGCATGCCTTGTGGGACATTGCCGGCAAGGCGGCAGGCGTGCCGGCCTACAAGCTGCTCGGCGGCAAGGTGCGCGACAAGGTGCGTGTCTACAACGGCTCGATCCGCCGCAAACGCGCGGGCGATCGGCCGGAGGATTACGCCGCCGACGTCAAATGGATGATGGAGCAGCCGCAGAACTTCTTCATGATCAAGCAGGGAATCTCGTTCCATTCCAACATGAAGGACACCATCGAGGGCTTCCATTACGGCGTGACGCAGAAGAAGGCCGGCTATCACGGCGCCATGGATCAGGGCGTGATCAGCGAGCGCGGGTTCAATCACATGCTCGACTGCGTGATCGCGATGAAGGAAGTGCTGGGCGACAAGGTCAGCCTGGCGCTCGATTGCGGTCCAGGCTGGATGCTGCCCGATGCGATCAGGTTCGCCCGCGCGGTCGAGAAGTACAATCTGATGTGGCTCGAGGACATGCTGACCGGCGACTATGTGCCCTGGGTCAATCCGCAGGCCTATCGCGAGCTGACGACCTCCACCTCGACGCCGATCCATACCGGCGAGCAGATCTACCTGCGCCACAATTTCAAGGAACTGATCGAGACCCAGGCGGTGCGCGTCATCGGCCCCGATCCGGCCGATATTGGCGGCATTGCCGAACTCAAATGGGTCGCCGAGCACGCCTACATGCACTCGATCCTGATGGCGCCGCACGGCACCGCCAACGGCCTGCTCGGCCTCGGCGCGCTGATCAATGTCTGCGCCACCTTGCCCGCCAACTACGTGGCATTCGAATATCCAAGCGCCTCGGAGCCGTGGTGGAACGATATCGTCATCGGCCTGCCCAAGCAGGTGGTAAAGGATTCGATGGTCGACCTGCTCGAAGCTCCCGGGCTCGGCCTCGACATCGACGCCCAGGGCGCCAAGCAGTATCTGCTGGAAGAAGACGCCGGGTTCTTCGACTGATTGGGCGTCAGCCAGCCAGAGCGAGCAGCCGGTGCCGGCGCCGGGCCGGCGGACCCAAGATTATCGCTTCAGTCATCGCTGGTCTTGATCACGTCCCACGCGGCGGATGGTCGGCTCTCGTTCTCATGCGGTCGAGGAGGCGCGTGAACGCTCACCGGATGCGTTGTCCGTCTTCGCCGAAGAGCCGCGCCGATGCGGGCGCAAAATGCAGGATGATCTTGTCGCCGGTCCTTGGTTGCGACGACCGCCGCTCCGCGATGATGGTCTCGCCGGTCGCCAGCGTGGCGTGGACATAGGCCGTAGAGCCCATCGCTTCGACGAATTCCACCTTTGCCTCGAGGTCGACACCCTTGTCCTGGTCGAGATGTTCGGGCCTCAAGCCCAGCTGCAGTTTCCGGCCGGGCTCAAGCGGGGTCTGTGCCGGGCTGTCCATCTCCTGGTCTCCAAACGCGAGACGGCCCCCCGCCTGCATAATGGCGGTCAGAAAGTTCATCCGCGGAGAGCCGATGAAACCCGCGACGAACGCGTTGTCGGGATCCTGATAGAGGTCTTGCGGTGTGCCGATCTGCTCGATGCGCCCACTGCGCAGCACGACGATCCGATCGGCCATGGTCAGCGCTTCAGTCTGGTCGTGCGTCACATAGATCATGGTGTTGCCAAGGACCCGGTGGAGCTTGGCGAGTTCCACGCGCATCTGCACCCGCAGCTCGGCATCCAGATTGCTGAGCGGCTCATCGAAGAGAAACACCTTCGGGTCGCGCACGATCGCCCGCCCTATTGCCACCCGTTGGCGCTGTCCTCCCGAGAGCTGGGCCGGCTTGCGCTGCAAATAGTCTTCGAGCTGCAGGATCTTGGCCGCGCGCCCGACCTTGCTGGCGATTTCCTCCTTCGGGCGGTGCGCCATCCGCAGGCCGAAGCTCATGTTGTCCGCCACCGTCATGTGCGGATAGAGCGCATAGGACTGGAACACCATCGCCACTCCGCGGTCGGCAGGCTCGGCGTCTGTCACGTCGTCACCGCCGATGAAGATCTCGCCCCCGCTCGTCTCTTCGAGCCCGGCAATCATGCGCAGCAGGGTGGATTTTCCGCAGCCCGAAGGGCCCACGAATACGGCGAACTCGCCCTCCTCGATCGAAAGCGAGACATCGCGGATAACGTCCGTCGATCCAAAGCTCTTGCTGACCTGTTTCAGTTCGACACGCGCCATCGGCTAACCTTTCACTGCGCCCACGGCGATGCCCGAAACAATTCGTCGCTGGAACAGGATGTAAAGAACAACGATCGGCGCCGCCGCGATGACGATGCCAGCGGTAAACAGGGGTATCTGGTCCGAGTACTGGCCCTTGAGCGCGGAAATCCCCACCATGAGGGTGCGGTGCTTCTGCATGACCAGCAGGGAGATCAGAATGTCGTTCCAGCAGCTCAGCGTGTTGAGGATGGCCAGCGTCACCAATGCCGGCGTTCCCAGGGGCAGCATCACGTGCCACCAGACCTGCAGCAGCGAGGCCCCGTCGATCCGCGCCGCTTCGATCAGCTCGCGCGGCAGGCCGGAGTAGAACGCCGTCATCATGTAGACCGAGAAAGGCAGGAAAAATGCGGTGTAAGACAGGATGAGCCCGATGTGCGTGTTGACCAGGTTGAGGGCAAGCATCGTGCGCATGAAGGGCACCAGCACGACCTGCACGGGGATCATCAGCGACGACAGGATGACCGCGAACAGGAAGCGCCGATAGGGAAAGCGCAGCGACGCGAGGGCGAAGCCGGCCATGGAAGACACGACCATCAACAGGATGACCGCCCCGAGCGTCGCGATCACGGAATTGAGGAAATACTCATCAAGGTGCGCGCGGGTCCAGGCCTGCACGAAATTGTCGAGCGTGGGCTGCGTGGCCAGCCCGAAGCGGTCGAGCATGTAATCGTGACGTGTCTTGAGTGCGTTGTTGACGGCGAAAAAGATCGGGTAGAGGCAGCTCAAGGCCAGCAACCCCATCGGGATCGCCGCGATCCTGAGGGTCAGACGCTGTCGTTTTCCTGCTCCTGACACGACCTCTCCTTCAGATGTTCGCGTTGCGCGACAAGATGCGAATCTGCAGCCATGCGAGAATGCTCGTCATGAAAAACAGGACCATCGAGACAGCGGCGGCGTAGGCGGGCCGGTTGAGCTTTCCCTGTGCGGCCCAGATCAGATATTCGGGCACCGTCGTCGCCGTGCCGGGTCCGCCGCCGGTCAGCACGTAGATCAGGCCGAACATCGAAGTCAGCAGGCCGATGGTCGTGATCACCGTCGAGAACTCGATGATCGGGCGAAGCTCCGGGATGATGACATGCCACCAGATCTGCCACATCTTGGCGCCGTCGAGACGGGCCGCCTCGACCATTTCCTTGGACACGGTCGACAGCCCGGCAAGGAAGATCAGCACACCCATGCCGAAGGTCGACCAGCATTGGATCGCCAGCGTCACCGGGAGTGCGGTCGCCGAGTGCCCCAGCCAGTCCACACCGCTGATCCCCGCTATGCTCAGCAACGCGTTCAGATTGCCATTGAAGCTCAGCACCACGCTGAAAATAGACCCGATGATGACGCTCGAGAGAATGGCGGGAAAGAAATAGACGGAACGGAAAAACGTGCGCCCCGGCACGCCCTGGTGGATCAGGATGGCCAGCAGCATCGGGATGGTCACAAAGATCGGCACCGAAAGCAACACCACGACGGCGTTGGCCATGGCGGAGCGGAAATTCGGGTCGTCCAGTGCGCGCAGATAGTTGCCGGCGCCGATGAACTGGCCCGGGTCGGTCGACGTCGCGCTGGTCAGGGAGATGCCAAACCCCCAGAACAGCGGAAAGATGCGAAACACCAGGACAAGCAGGATGGCCGGAAGCAGGAACAGCACCGCGACGCGCGCCTCTGCCCGGCGGCTCCGGCCTGGGCGGGTACGGGTCCGCGCGGCTTGGCCTGTCTGGTGTAACGAATTGGCGGTCATGGGCACGTCACTGATGCGGGGACGGGGGCGCGTCTCGCGCCCCCACTGTCTGCGTGGAGAAGATTGCTATTGCGGCTTGGCTTCAGCCTGGACCTTGTCCAGCGCCGCCGCGGCCTGGTCCACGGTGGCTTCACCGTTGAACAGGAGCTGGCTCTGGTGGTGCCATTCATCGAGCTCGGCCGCTGAAGAATTGGCATGCGTGGTCGGAACGGCTCTGGTCGCAAGCCAGCCCATGATCTGCTTGAGGCCAGGGCTGTCAATGCCGGATGTATTGACTTCGGTGTTTGCTGGCACCGAGCCGGTGTCGTTGACCAGGTATGACAGGACTTCCGGCGAGGCGAGGATTCGCACCGCGTCGACGGCGAGATCGATGTTCGCGGAGTCCTTGTTCACGCCGTAGCCAACGCCGCCGTCGAGCGGAACGCCGGGGGCACCTTCATGCTGATCGGCAGCAACGGTCGGCGAGGGCATGGGATAGACCCCGACCTTGTCGACGCCCATGTTGGTTTCGAACTGCTTCCAATGCGCGACGTTGGAGAGCAGACCCATCACGTTGGCTCCGACACCTTGCTCGAAGAGGGCGAACTCATCCATGAACATGGTCTGCGAGTTGCCGCCCTCCTGGTACCAGCCATTCTTGGCGGTATCGACCCAGGCCTGCAGGATCGCCTTGATCGGCGGATCCGACCAATGGAGCTTGCCTGCCAGCCAATCGGCCTGTTGCTGCGTGGTCAGCGACTGGTTCGCGGCTTCCGAAAGGAAGAACTCGGCGTTGTAGCCTTCCTTGTTGGCCATCATGAAGCAGGCGGGTTTACCCTGCGCCTTGAAGGCGTCGCAGACCTTGGTCAGTTCGGCCCAACTCGTCGGCGGCTTCTCCGGATCGAGCCCTGCGGCCTTGTAA
>NZ_RZOS01000069.1:0-19239 GCF_004022605.1 Mesorhizobium sp. M4B.F.Ca.ET.089.01.1.1 | reverse complement strand
GCGCCATTTCGGCCGGCCGCGATGATAGGAGGTCAGCCCGACCGAAGGATTCCAGCCGCCGGAAACGGCAAGCCCGTCGGCGTCGACCTCGGCGCGCGCGCCGCCGGTCAGCGAGACGGCGATCTTGCGCACGCCGTCCTTGCCGCCGTCGACGCCGGTAACTGAGCCGTTGAGCACCGGGAAGCCGTTCTTCGAAGCAAGCGAGCGATGCTGCGGCGAGACATCCGGCCGCGCATCGATCACCGCCGCGACCTGCAGCCCGGCGGCAATCGCCGTCTCGACCGTGCGCCAGCCGTCCTCGTTGTTGGTGAACAGCGCGACGCGTTTTGCGGGCGTTGCCGCATAGCGGCCGATGTAGCTGCGCATGGCGGAAGCCATCATCACGCCGGGCGTGTCGTTGCCGGCAAAGACGATCGGCCGCTCGATCGCGCCTGCCGCGACAATGCTGCGCTTCGCCACGATCCGCCACAGCCGCTGCCGCACCTGGTGCTCCGGCGGAACCGGCAGATGGTCGTTGACGCGCTCGATCGCGCCATAGGTGCCGCCGTCATAGACGCCGAACAGCGTCGTGCGCGTCATGATGCGGACATCGGGCATCGAGCCAAGCTCGGCCAGCGTGCGGGCAATCCATTCGGCGGCCGGCAGGCCGTCGATCGTTCCGCCGTCGGCAAGCAAGCGGCCGCCCGGGACAAAATCCTCTTCGCACAGGATGACGCGCGCCCCGCTGCGGCCTGCCGCCAAAGCCGCCGCCAGTCCCGCCGGACCGGAGCCGGCGATCAGCACGTCGCAATGCGCCCAGGCCTTGTCGTAGTGGTCGGGATCAGAAATGCCAGCGGCGCGGCCGAGACCGGCGGCGCGGCGGATCGCCGGCTCGTAGACCGCTTCCCAGAACTTCGCCGGCCACATGAAGGTCTTGTAGTAGAAGCCGGCGACGAAGATCGGCGCGAACAGCTGGTTGACCGACAGGAAATCGTGGCGCAGCGACGGCCAGCGGTTCTGGCTGGCGGCCTCGAGACCGTCATACAGTTCCGCTGTCGTCGCTTTGGTGTTCGGCTCGCGCCTTGCGCCGCCGCGCAATTCGACCAGCGCGTTCGGCTCTTCCGATCCCGCCGTCAGGATGCCGCGCGGGCGGTGGTACTTGAACGAGCGGCCGACCAGCTTGACGCCATTGGCGACCAGCGCCGAGGCCAGCGTGTCGCCCTGGAAGCCAAGCAGCGTCTTGCCGTCGAAGCGGAAGCTCAGCGGCACCGAGCGGTCGATGAGGCCGCCGTCTGCCAGCCGGTGTGTTTGCGCGCCGCCCACCATCACGCGTCAACCTTTGCCGCACCGGCGCCAGCAGCGGGCACGACGGCCGAAATCTCATGCGTCAGCGTGTTGCGGGTGACCTTCAGCCAGGCCCTGCAGCCGCCGCCATGATACCAGTGCTCGCTCATCGGGCCGGCGATGTTGTCACGCAGGTAGACATAGTCGTAGACGGCCTCTTCGCCCGCGTCCGCCGCCGGCCGTTGCGGCTTGGCGTCGCCGAGATAGGTGAACTCGCCGAGTTCGCGTTCGCCGCAGAAGGGACAGACAATACGCATGGTTTTCCTGGCCGCCTTCAGTGCAGGTTCGGTTGGGCGCCCTGGCCCTTTTCGTCGATCATCGCGCCGCGCTGGAAGCGATCGAGGCGGAAGCGCGAGGCTTCTTTGTGCGCTTCGTCGCGGGCGATGAGATGGGCAAAGACCAAGCCGGAGCCGGGCGTCGCCTTGAAGCCGCCATAGCACCAGCCGGCATTGAGATAGAGGCCATCGACAGGGCTCTTGTCGATGATCGGCGTGCCGTCCATCGACATGTCCATGATGCCGCCCCACTGGCGCAGCAGCCTGACGCGGCCGATCATCGGGATCAGCGCCATGCCGCCCTCGCAGACATCCTCCATGACCGGAAGGTTGCCGCGCTGGGCGTAGGAATTGTAGCCGTCGATGTCGCCGCCGAAGACCAGGCCGCCCTTGTCCGACTGGCTGACATAGAAATGCCCTGCGCCGAAGGTCATGACATTGGGCAGCAGCGGCTTGATCGCCTCGGAGACGAAGGCCTGCAGCACGTGGCTTTCGATCGGCAGGCGCAGGCCCGCCATCGCCGCGACCCGCGATGAGGAGCCGGCGACCGCCATGCCGACCTTGCCGGCGCCGATGCGGCCGCGCGAGGTCTCGACGCCGGTCACCTTGCCGTTGCTGTCGCGCGTGAAGCCGGTGACCTCGCAGTTCTGGATGATGTCGACGCCAAGCGCGCTGGCCGCATGCGCATAGCCCCACACGACGGCGTCGTGTCGCGCCGTACCGCCGCGCCGCTGCAGCAGCCCGCCCTGCACGGGGAAGCGCGCATTGTCGAAGTTCAGGAACGGCATCATTTTCCTGACCGCCGCGAGGTCGAGCAATTCGGCGTCGATACCGTTGATGCGCATGGTGTTGCCGCGCCGCGCATAGGCGTCGCGCTGGGCGTCGGAATGGTAGAGGTTGATGACGCCGCGCTGGCTGACCATCGCATTGTAGTTGAGGTCCTGCTCCATCCGCTCCCACAGCTTCATCGACAGCTCGTAGAAGCCGGTATTGCCGGGCAGGCCGTAGTTGGAGCGGATGATGGTGGTGTTGCGGCCGGCATTGCCGGAGCCGATCCAGCCCTTTTCGAGAACGGCGACATTGCGGATGCCGAACTCGCTGGCGAGGAACCACGCCGTCGCCAGCCCATGGCCGCCGCCGCCGATGATCACCACATCGTAGCGGTCCTTCGGGCTGGCGTCGCGCCAGGTGCGTTGCCAGTTCTTGTGGCCGGATAGGGCGGCGCGGGCGAGCGAGAAGATCGAATATTTCATAAGGTCATTCCGAGATCGCTCGCGTCGCGCTGGTCGTCTTCCTCAACGCATCGGATTCGTCCGAAAACCGCTTCGCACCTTTCGGTCCGATGCTTCAGATATCCAGCGTGTGGTCGCGCTCCCACTGCGTGAAGTGCGAAGCATAGGAATTCCATTCCTGTTGCTTCAGCTTTAGGTAAGCCGACGAGAATTCCTCACCCAGCGCCGCCTTCAGCGATTTGTCATTGTCGAACTCGCGCAGCGCGTCGAGCAGGTTGAGCGGCAATTTCGGCGCGTCCGTCACGGTATGGCCGAACTGGTACATGTCGATGTCGTAGCGTTTGCCCGGGTCGGCCTTCGAGCGGATGCCATCGAGACCGGCAGCGATGATGACGGCCTGCAGCAGATACGGGTTGGCTGCACCGTCGGGCAGGCGCAGTTCGAAACGGCCCGGGCCTGGCACGCGCACCATGTGGGTGCGGTTGTTGCCGGTCCAGGTCACCGTGTTCGGTGCCCAGGTCGCGCCAGAAATCGTGCGCGGCGCATTGATGCGCTTGTAGGAATTGACCGTCGGGTTGGTGATAGCCGCAAGCGCCGAGGCATGCTTCATGATGCCGCCTAGGAAATTCTTGCCCTTGGCCGAGAGGCCGAGCTCCATCGCATTGTCGGCGAAGACATTGGTCTTGCCGGTCTCGTCCCACACCGAGATATGCGCATGGCAGCCATTGCCGGTCAGGCCCTGGAAGGGCTTGGGCATGAAGGTCGCGCGCAGGCCGTGCTTTTCGGCAATCGACTTCACCATGAATTTGAAGAAGGAGTGCTTGTCGGCGGTCGCCAGCGCATGGTCGAAGGTCCAGTTCATCTCGAACTGGCCGTTGGCGTCCTCATGGTCGTTCTGGTACGGGCCCCAGCCCAGCGCCAGCATGTGGTCGCAGATCTCGGCGATGACGTCGTAGCGGCGCATCACCGCCTGCTGGTCGTAGCATGGTTTTGAGGCGGTATCGTATTCGTCGGAGATCGCCTTGCCGTCCGGCGAGATCAGGAAGAACTCGGCCTCGACGCCGGTCTTGACATGCATGCCGTCGCGGGCGGCCTCTTCGATCACCCGCTTCAGCGTGTTGCGCGGCGCCTGGCCGACCTCCTTGTCGTCCATGACGCAATTGGCGGCGACCCAGGCGACCTCCGGCTTCCACGGCAACTGTATGACCGAGGCTGGATCCGGCACCGCCAGCATGTCCGGATGCGCCGGGGTAAGATCGAGCCATGTGGCGAAGCCGGCAAATCCCGCGCCGTCCTTCTGCATGTCGGCGATCGCCTGTGCCGGCACCAGCTTCGCACGCTGCCCGCTGAACAGGTCGGTGTAGGAGATCATGAAATATTTGACGTTTTTCGCCCTTGCGAATTCTGCAAGATCAGTAGTCACACCAGTTCCCCATTTTTTGTCGGCCATGGCCCAAGGCATTTGGGTCTTGGCCCTTCAATTGATTAGAAGCCGTTCTTCCCCGGTATCCAGTTGGTGCCGGCAAGCGGCACGCCCGCCATGGCGGCCGCCTCGATGGTGAGCGCGACGAGATCCTCGGGCTCGAGGTTGTGCAGGCTGTTCTTGCCGCAGGCGCGCGCGATCGTCTGCGCCTCCAGCGTCATCACTTTCAGGTAATTCGCCAGCCGCCGTCCTGCCGCGATCGGGTCGACCCGCTTCATCAGCTCGGGGTCCTGGGTGGTGATGCCGGCCGGGTCGCGGCCTTCGTGCCAGTCGTCATAGGCGCCGGCGGTGGAGCCGAGCGCATTGTACTCCGCCTCCCACCGGGGATCGTTGTCGCCCAGCGCAACCAGCGCCGCCGTGCCGATCGACACAGCGTCGACTCCGAGCGCCAACGCCTTGGCGACGTCGGCGCCGTTGCGGATGCCGCCGGAAACGATCAGCTGCACCTTGCGGTGCATGCCGAGGTCCTGCAGCGCCTGCACCGCCGGCCTGATGCAGGCAAGCGTCGGCTGGCCGACATTTTCGATGAACACTTCCTGCGTCGCGGCGGTGCCGCCCTGCATGCCGTCGACGACGACGACGTCGGCGCCGGCCTTCACCGCGAGCGCGGTGTCGTAATAGGGGCGGGCGCCGCCGACCTTCACGTAGATCGGCTTTTCCCAGTCGGTGATCTCGCGCAGTTCGAGGATCTTGATCTCGAGGTCGTCGGGCCCGGTCCAGTCGGGATGGCGCGACGCCGAGCGCTGGTCGATGCCCTTTGGCAGCGTGCGCATCTCGGCGACGCGGTCGGAGATCTTCTGGCCGAGCAGCATGCCGCCGCCGCCGGGCTTGGCGCCCTGGCCGACGACCACTTCGATCGCGTCGGCGCGGCGCAGGTCGCGCGGGTTCATGCCGTAGCGTGACGGCAGGTACTGGTAGACCAACTGCTTGGAATGGCCGCGCTCTTCCTCGGTCATGCCGCCGTCGCCGGTGGTGGTCGAGGTGCCGGACAGCGTCGCGCCGCGTCCCAGCGCCTCCTTGGCGGGGCCGGACAGCGAGCCGAAGCTCATGCCGGCGATGGTGATCGGGATCTTCAGCTCGATCGGCTTCTTGGCGTGGCGCGTGCCGAGCACCACGCTGGTGTCACAGCGCTCGCGATAGCCTTCCAGCGGATAGCGCGAGATCGAGGCGCCGAGGAACAAGAGGTCGTCGAAATGCGGCAGCTTGCGCTTGGCGCCGGCGCCGCGGATGTCATAGATGCCGGTCGCCGCGGCGCGGCGGATTTCGGAGAGCGTGTAGTCGTCGAAGGTCGCGGATTTGCGCGGCGTCGTCGGCGGGTTGCGATAGGTCATCTTGCCTCAATACGCGTCGGCGTTGTCGATATTGAAATTGTAGAGCTTGCGCGCCGAGCCGTAGCGCTTGAACTCCGAAGCCTTGACGCCGGTCACGCCGGCGCGGTCGAGCAGGCCTTGCAGGAATTCCAGATGCTCGGGCCGCATCTCCTTGGCGATGCAGTCGGCGCCCAGGCTGTCGACCTTGCCGCGCACGAACAGCCGCGCCTCGTAGATGGAATCGCCCAGCGCATCGCCGGCATCGCCCAGGACCACGAGGTTGCCGGACTGCGCCATGAAGGCCGACATGTGGCCGATATTGCCGTGCACGACGATGTCGATGCCCTTCATCGAGATGCCGCAGCGCGACGACGCGTTGCCTTCGATGACCAGCAGGCCGCCGCGGCCGGTGGCGCCGGCATACTGGCTGGCGTCGCCTTTGATCACGATCGAGCCCGACATCATGTTCTCGCCGACGCCGGGGCCGGCCGAGCCATGCACGGTGATGGCGCCGCCGGCATTCATGCCGCCGCAATAGTAGCCGACGCTGCCGCGCACATCGATGGCGACCGGCTGGTCGACGCCGACGGCGACCGAATGGCTGCCCTTGGGGTTGAGCACCTCCCAGGCCGTCTCGTTGGAGCCCGGGGTCAGCTGATGCAGCGCCTGGTTCAGCTCGCGCAGCGACAGTGCGGCAAGGTCGAACACCCTGGCGTGGCTCTGGTCGCGCTGAGCGGTGGATACGTTGGTTGCCGGCATGAACTCAGTGCTCCCAGAAATAGACGGTTGCGGGCTCCGGTTCCCAGACCCTCGCATTGTCTATGCCGGGCAGTTTGGTGAGCGCGCGATATTCCGAACCGAAGGCGACATACTGGTCGGTCTCGGCCATGACGGCGGGCTTGCAGGCGATCGGATCGCGCACCACGCCAAAGCCGTTCTTGGTGCCGACGACGAAGGTGAAGAAGCCGTCGAGATCGGAGAGTGTGCCCTCCAGCGCCTCGCCGAGGTTCTTGCCATGCGCGATCTTGGAGGAGAGATAGGCGGCTGCCACCTCGGTGTCGTTTTCGGTCTCGAATTTCATGCCCTCGCGGACCAGCTCGCGCCGCACATTGTTGTGGTTGGACAGCGAGCCATTGTGCACCAGGCATTGGTCGGCTCCGGTCGAGAAGGGGTGCGCGCCCATCGTGGTGACCGCCGATTCCGTCGCCATGCGGGTGTGGCCGATGCCGTGCGTGCCGGTCATCGAGCGCACGTCGAAACGCTCGACGACGGCTTCCGGCAGGCCGACCTCCTTGTAGATCTCGACCGCTTCGCCGGCGCCCATGATGCGGATATCGGGCCGAAGCGATTGCAGTGCCTCACGCGCGGTGTCGACCTTGTCCGGAGCCGTCCTGATCACCGCATGCGTCGATTTGACCGCGACGCTCACCGGCGCGCCGATCGCCTTGGCGAGCTCCGCGTCGAGGCCGCGGAAGTCGTGTTCCGGTTTCGCCGACTGGATGGTGATCTTGGCCTCGTTGCCGGCCGGTGCGCCATAGATGGCGATGCCGGCACTGTCCGGACCCCGGTCGGTGAGGCAGATCAGCATCTCCGACAGCATCGCGCCCAGCTTGGGCTCCAGCGACCTGTCCTTGAGGAAAAGTCCGACGATTCCGCACATGTCAGCCTCCGACGTTTATGGCTCTCAAATGATGTACCGAATGAGGAATTAGAATTCAACCATATGAAAAAAATTTTCCTCTAGTTACGTGTGCGGCTCTACGCCGCCGGCCGCGCCGTCATCGCTTCGGCGGTCACTATGAGCCCATTGCGTGTAGCGGATGCGTGCCATCTTGTAGGCATCGAGAATCGACAGTGCATAAATCAGGAAGCCGCCGGCATGACGGCCGACGAAGCTGGCGTCCGGTGCCGCCACCTTGGTGGTCACCCAGCCAAGGATCACCATGAAGAACAGGAATTGCAGCCCGCGCGTCGGCACGCCGAGCATGACATGTCCGCTCCCCGGCAGCACGATCGCCGCACCGAGCACGAGATACGGATTCGCCGAGGCGGGGGAACTGGCTTTGTCGGTCATGCGGCCTGCCGTTTGCGCTCGTTGATGGCATCGCGAAGCGTCGAGGCCGATTGCAGCAGCCTTTCGATCAGCGCCGGATCCAGTTTCGTGTCGCCAAACGCAGCCTGCCGGAACACGCCGTAGCGCGCCCGCTCTGCCTCGGCCAGCAGCCAGACGATGCGCACGCCCTTCGGTGTGACCAGCAGCTCCTTGGCCCGGCCCTCGGCAAAGATGTCGAGATGGCCGGCGATCACGTCCTGCGGGAAGGCGACTCCCTTGCGGTCCGTGCGCAGTACCGCCTCGACGGGAAAGCCGGCGGTCTTCGGCAGCGTGTGGCCAAGGTGATCGAAATTGGAAAACGTGGTCGCCGAGCCCGGCCGCATCATCATGTCGAAAGTTCCCGGAACGTCGACAGGCTCGGTGACCGTGACGGTGAGCCAGCGCGCCGGCAGTTTTCGGGTCGCCAGCGTGTCGACGATGGTGCGGACCTGCACACGAAGCCCGTTCCAGGTGCCCGCCCAGATGGCGACACCAGCCGTGCCGTCGGAGATATCGACGGCGTCGGCAACAACGGTGCGAATGCCGGCGGTGTCGGCGGCAAGCGCCGCCTCGGCCCGGTTGCGGCTTTTGCGCGCGAGCCAGGCAAGGGGGACGACGACGGCAAGCGCAATCGCCCCGGCAAACAAGACTGACGTCAACTCAGACATCTCGACACGCCAGAGCCCGCCGTCAGCCGGCGGGCTTTCTTTCCACTCAATAGCCCTGCGGCTTCGGCCACGGCATGGTGAACTGGTCGCCGCGGCGCACGAATTTGTAACGGTAGAAGTGGAACCACAGCGAGATCAGGAAATAGAAGATGGTCATCGCGATCAGCTGCGAGCCGAAGCCGAGGAAGATGGCGAAGAAGGTGACCACGCACAGGCAGAACAGCACGATTGCCGGCAGCGGATGGAAGGGGTGCGTGTAGCCGCGGCGGATGGAACCCAGCGGCCACTTCTTGCGGAACATCATGATGTTGATGCTCATGAAGGTGTATTGCAGCACGCCCGACAGGATCGAGAAGGTGATCGCCTGGTTGAGGTCGGCGATGAAGGCGAAGGCGAGCGCGATCGGCAGCAGGAACAGGATCGAGCGGTAGGGCGTGCGGTATCTCGGATGCACCGCCGAGAACCAGCTCGGCAGGTAGCGGTCACGGCCGAGCGAGAACCATGCACGGGCGGCATCGTTGATGCAGCCATTGGCCGAGGCAAGTGCTGCCAGCAGCGTCGCGATGAACAGCAGGTTCTCGAGCAGCGGGCTGCCCGTCAGCTTGCCGGCGTCCCAAAGCGGATAATAGGTGATGCCGAGATACTCCCACGGCATCATCGAGGCGCAGACATACCAGGTCATGGCAGCGGCGATCAGAAGCGTGATCATGCCGGCCATGGTGCCGTAGGGCAGCGAGCGCGCCGGTGAGCGCACTTCTTCGGCCGCCTGCGTGGTGCCCTCGATGCCGAGATAGTACCAGATGCCGAACTGGAAGGCGGCGATGACGCCGATCCAGCCATAGGGCAGCGCATTGCTGGGCGTCACCAGTTCGTTGAGCTTCAGCACCGCGCCTTGCGTCCACGGGCTCACCGAGAAGAACAGGATGACGATCGAGATGTAGGCAATCGCGGTGATGACGAAGTTGACGTTGAGCGTCATCAGCACGCCGCGATAGTTGAGCCATGCCAGCACCACGATGGTGGCGGCGATGAAGGAATTGTGCGTTAGGCCCTCGACGCCGGCCTTGGCGACGATCGTGTCGCCGAGCAGGATGGCGTCCGACACTTCCAGCATCGTGTAGGCGAAGACCAGGAACAGCGCGACGTTGAAGGCCATCAGCGGCCCGACGATGTGCTTGGCCTGCGCATACTGGCCGCCGGCGGCGGCGACGGTCGATGTCACCTCGGAATCGATCATGGCGACCGAGGTGTAGAGCAGCCCGACGAGCCAGCAGACGATCAGCGCCGCCAGCGCGCCGCCCTTGTCGGCGGCGAAATTCCAGCCGGTGAATTCGCCGACCAGCACGATGCCGACGCCGAGCGCCCAGACATGGGCGGGGCCGAGCACCCGGAGCAGCGAGACCCTGTCGCCGTGGATGGTGGTGGTGTTGTCAAGCGCGACCGTCATCGATCAATCCCCACTCAGATCCGGTGCTTTTCGGAAACGGCTTCAAGCTCGCCTTCGCGCGAGGAGGTCAGCACCTCCTCGGAATAGGTCGTGTCGACCTTGAACCAGTCGTAGAGCATCCACAGCGCGAGCACGATCGAGATGCCCCAGCAGGCGTAAGACAGCGGTATCCACATGATCGTGTCCCCGGGTTACTTGTCGTCGAACTTTTCGTTGATGACTTCGCGATATTCCCGGTCCGATGCGCGGAACAGGAACACGAAATAGCCGATCAGCACCGCCGCCATGATGATCAGCGTCGGCCAGTCGATCACATAGTGGAAGCGGTTCTGGATGATGTCGTGCGCGGTCTCGGGCGTGTAGCCGAGCTTCTCCCAGATCGACGCCATGGTCGCATTCTGGCCAAGCGCGTCCCAAGTCTTGGCGTCGAGCGGATCGATGGACTTCGCGGCTCCGGCGAGGCCGAGCTTCAGCGGCAGCCAAAGCGCCACGAAAATGGCGACCACGACCACAGCGATATCGAGGATCTGGCCGGCCTTGCTCTGTTCCGGCGGCTTGTAGCGGGACATGCTGTCTACCCCTTGCGGTTGCGGAACGCGTCGGCGTTCTTGATGTCGAGCCCGTAGATGAAGTCCTTGTCTTCCTTGTAGTGGTTGACCATCGCCAGGATGGCGGCCGTGTTGAAGATCAGCACGGCGCCGGCGGCGACCGCGACGACCAGCTTGATGCCGGCGTGTGGAATGTATGGCCATGTCATGATGAGGACGAAGAGGATCGTCGCCCACAGGCAAATGATCAGGAGCGCGGATCCGCGCACGTCGGAACGGTACAGCGCTTCGATGCGCTGCTGCAGGTCGGACATCGGTTTTCCCCTTCTCTCGACGTCCGGTCCCGAATCGGCCGGGCGTCTCACTCTTTCAACAGAGTGAAATTTTTTTCATAAATTCCGACCGAATTCCGGAATTGTCAAGCCGCATTTCGGCGTTGTGAACCGTTCGTTCCATGTCAAGAAATTTGCCTGACAATGAAATTATTTGCTTCAAGGGGATTGCAGCGCTTCGTCGTTTGCGGTCAATATTCGATCAAAGCTCCGGCCATCGAGCCAAGGAGCAGGGAACAGCAATGACTTTCTGACGGAGGACGATCGGATGACGGCATCCTGGAGATTTTCGACCTTGGCGGACCGCCATCGCGCGCTCGGCTCGAAGCTCGAGGACTGGAGCGGCATGGGCACCGCCTGGACCTACGACAAGGATGCCGACGAGGAATATGTCGCCATCCGCACCAAGGCCGGCCTGATGGACGTCTCCGGCCTGAAGAAGGTTCACATCACCGGGCCGCACGCCGCGCACCTCATCGACCTCGCCACCACCCGCGACGTCGAGAAGATCTATCCAGGCAAGTCGGCCTATGCCTGCATGCTGAACGAGGCCGGCAAGTTCACCGACGACTGCATCATCTATCGCATCAGCCCCAACAGCTGGATGGTGGTGCACGGCTCCGGCACCGGCCATGAGGAGTTGCAGCGCGCAGCGGCGGGCCGCGACGTCTCGCTACGCTTCGACGACAATCTGCACGACCTATCGCTGCAGGGGCCGACCGCTGTCGACTACCTGGCCAAGCACGTGCCGGGCATCCGCGACCTCAACTATTTCCATCACATGCAGACGCAGCTGTTCGGTTTCCCGGTGATGATCTCGCGCACCGGCTACACTGGCGAGCGCGGCTACGAGATCTTCTGCCGAGGCCAGGATGCCGGCACGATCTGGGACAGGATCCTCGACGAGGGGAAGGGCGTCGGCATCATCCCATGCCGCTTCACCACGCTCGATATGCTGCGCGTCGAGAGCTACCTGCTGTTCTATCCCTACGACAATTCCCAAAAGTATCCGTTCGAGAACGAAGGCCCCGGCGACACGCTGTGGGAACTCGGCCTCGACTTCACTGTCAGCCCCGGCAAGACCGGCTTCCGCGGCGCCGAGGAGCACTATCGCCTGAAGGGCAAGGAGCGCTTCAAGATCTACGGCGTCCTGCTTGACGGCAAGGAACCGGCCGACGAGGGCGCGCCGGTCTATCGCGACGGCAAGAAGGTCGGCGCCGTCACCTGCGCCATGTATTCGCCGCTGGTCGAGAAGTCGATGGGCATCGCCCGCCTCGACGTCGACTGCGCCGTCAAGGACACCAGGCTCGAGATTCGCAACAGGAGCGGCTCGATCAAGGCGACGGCGCAGCCGTTGCCGTTCGATGATCCCAAAAAGACCAAGCGCACCGCCAAGGGCTGAGGCATTATCAACGGGGAGGGGTTTCGAGGCACTAGAGCATGATCCCGAAAAGTGGGAACCGGTTTTCGGAAAAGATCATGCTCCAACTGATCTAAGGTAGAATGGCAGCCAAGACGATCATCAGCCGGCCCGTTTACGGAACCCTGTCTCCGCAGCCCGGCAAGCACCACCTTTTCGTGGCGGATGCCGAAGGCGCGCTCGCGATCATCGACATGGCCGGCAAGGCGCCGGCCGGTTTCTTCGACGGCGCCGAGATCGTCTTCATTGCGGCTCCAGACGGCAAGCACATCGCCGCTCTCGAAGCGCTGAAGCCGGCACAGCTCCATCTGCCGCCGTCCTTCGCCAGCCTGCTGCCGCGATTGAGGCAGACGCTGACCAACGCCCATATGGGCCTGCGCCTCTATCTTAGCGGCACCGAAGGGCTGATCGGCCAGGCCATGCAGGTGGCGCTCGAGGCCGGCATCGACCACACCTCCATGCAGACCGAGCATCGCGGCTCGCTGGCGCGCCGCATGCAGTGCGTGCACTGCAAGGGCATCACCGAGAACGTGACGACGCAGCCGGCGACCTGCGCGCATTGCGGCCTGCTGCTTCTGGTGCGCGACCACTATTCGCGGCGCCTCGCCGCCTTCCAGGGCGTATGCATCAATGCCGAGGATCGCTCAGAGATTCCTCCAATGGAGGAGGTCTTCCGATGAGCACCGGCACCACCAAGCTCGACGTCGTCGTCAGCGATGTCGTCCCCGTCAACGACCTGGTCACCCGCTTCCATTTCCGCCGCCGCGACGGTGAACTCCTGCCGACCTTTTCAGGCGGCGCTCATGTCGTGGTCGAGATGCGCGACGGCGACCGCACCAGGCTCAACCCCTATTCGCTGATGGGCTCGCCGCTCAATACCAGCGAATACACGATCTCGGTGCGCCGCGACGATGTCGGCCGCGGCGGCTCGCTGTTCATGCACAGGTCGGTCAAGCCCGGCCTGGAGATGGTGATCAGCTATCCGGTCAACCTGTTCTCGCTCGACCTGAGAGCCAGGAAGCACCTGATGCTGGCCGGCGGCATCGGCATCACGCCGTTCATGGCGCAGACCGCGCAACTGGCGGGGTCGGGGGGCAATTTCGAACTCCACTACACCTGCCGCACCGCTTCGCTCGGCACCTATGCCGATATACTGCAGCAGCGCTACGACCGCCGGGTGAAACTCTACCATGACGATCGCGACGAGCGCATCGATCTCGACCGTCTGCTTTCGACGCAGCCGCTCGGCACGCATCTCTATGTCTGCGGCCCGGCGGGCATGATCAACTGGGTGCGCGACCGCGCCGCCGCTCTCGGCTGGCCGTCGGAAACGGTGCATTTCGAGCATTTCGCGGCGCCGCAGCCCGGCGCGCCTTTCGATGTGGCGCTGGCCGTCAGCGGCAAGACGATCCGCGTCGGCTCGCAGCAGAGCCTGCTCGAGGCGATCGAGGCCGCCGGCGTCGATCCGCCCTATCTCTGCCGCGGCGGCGTCTGCGGCCAGTGCGAGACCAATGTCATCTCTTCCGACGGCAAGTTCATCCACAACGACCACTGGCTGAGCGAGGAAGACCATCGCTCCGGCTGCAAGATCATGCCTTGCGTCTCGCGCTTCGAGGGCAAGTCGCTGGTCCTGGAAAGATAGGAGGCGAGCTTGGGCATCACCTTTCGCAAGGAAACCTTTCGGGACGACTACACGTTCAGGAACAGCCCGGAGCACATCAGGCGCTTTCCGTTCCCGTTCAACGAAGACAGCTACATGTATGCCGTCAACATCGAGCCGCACGTCGTCGGCCCGAAGGGCAGCGTTCTGGAAAACCTGATCGACGTCGACGAGCATTATGTCGCCGAGATGCAGGACCGCGCTTTGGTGCTGGCCGAGGATCCCCTTCGCTGCCAGTCGCTGCCGCATATGACGCTGGCCGGCTGGGACCTGCTCGAGCTGCTGATGGAGCAGCAGGCGCTCGGCTATCCCGAGCATTTCACGCTGACCCGCGACGGCGACCGCTGGCGCTGGATCAACCGGCCGCTCGGCATCGACGACACCTTCACCTTCGGCGACACCTCGACGCTGCCCTATGGTCCGATGGAATACATCACCCGCCAGAGCCAGGGCGATTTCTGCATCCTCGACCAGCGCGATGGCAATCTGTGGATGGATGCCGGCATGGTCACCACCCAGGCCGACTGGTCGCTCGATTTCGACATCGGCATGAACTTCTTCGAGTGGCATGCGCCGGTGCCGCTGGCGCACGAGAAGGGCATCTTCATCCGTGCGCTGAAATTCCTCACCAACATCCAGCAGGGCAAGCCGGCAAGACGGCTCAACTGGACGATGACCATCAACCCGCGCCTCGACACCAGCCCGGAGAACTACCACAAATGGGGTCCCGACCGGGCGACGGTCACGCCTGAGAATGTCGGCGACAAGGTGCATCTACGCGTCGAGCTGCAGAGCTTCTGGCGGCTGCCGCGCTCGAACGGCATCGTCTTCCCGATCCGCTGCTACCTGATCAAGATGGACGAGCTGGTGACGCAGCCCAAATGGGCGCGGCGCCTGCACCGCGTCATCCGCGACCTGCCCGAGGAGCTCGCCACCTACAAGGGCCTCACCCGCTACCGTCCGACGCTGGTCGAGTGGCTGTCGAAGCTGGACGATGGCAGCCCGACGAGCCCGGGTTTCGGGCCGGATTGAAGCTGTCGATCTCCCCACGAGGGGGAGATTTAGCCATTCACCCCGCGCTGCTTTGCGGATAGCAGATGATCGACAGGTACCGCATCGGCAGCCGCGTCAGCTGTTCGGGTCCATGCGGCGCGTCGGCGTCGAAGAACAGGCTGTCGCCGGGCTTCATCGGGTAGAGGTTGTTGCCGTGCCGGTACACCACCTCGCCCTCCAGCATATAGAGGAATTCCATGCCCGCATGCTGGAAGGTCGGGAACACATCCGAATCCTCGGTCAGCGTGATCAGGTAGGGCTCGACGACGACGCCGCTGGTGTTGGAGCCGATGTGGCCGAGCAGATTGTACTGATGGCCGGCGCGCGTGCCGCGGCGTTCGACATCGAGGCCTTCGCCGGCCTTGACGAAGACCGCGGCATGCTCCTCCTCGAAGCGACGGAAGAAGGCGGTGACCGGCACGCCGAGCGCCCTCGACAGCGCCTGCAGCGTGGTCAGCGACGGCGAGGTGATGCCGTTCTCGATCTTCGACAGCATGCCGAGCGAAATGTCGGTGGCGACGGCGAGATCGGCGACCGTGATGCCGAGCTTCTTGCGGAATGCCCGCACCTCGCGCCCGATCGCCACTTCCAGCACCTTCTCGCGCGTGTCGCGAATGGCGTGCGGGTTCTGGGTCAGCGGCGTGCGGATCGTGCGCCCGTCGGCCGACACGCTCTTCGGCGAAGGCTTGCTCTTGGCGGCGCCGGCGCCGTGCTTGAGATCGGAAGCCTTCTTGGCCATGTCGCCCCCTGCATTCAGCGGAATTATTTCACTCAAGGTGAACATATTCATTGCCGGTACACGAGCGCAATCGTCGCAACAAGCCATCCACGGCCGATTTCTGCGTTTCCCGCTCACAGCCCGCCGGCGGTTTTTCACCGGAAGTTGCCGACGCGGAACGCGCTTTCGCCAGAAGGACCGTTGACAGCACGAGAGGTGCGATTACTGTTACTGACAGTGAAATTTGTTTCGCTGGGGAAATGAGAACGGGAGACCCGCCATGAACAGTCGCGTTGCCGTCATCGGAGCCGGGCCGTCCGGTCTGGCACAGCTTCGAGCCTTCAAGTCAGCCGCCGACAAGGGCGCCGAGATTCCGGAAGTCGTCTGCTTCGAGAAGCAGTCCGACTGGGGCGGGCTGTGGAACTATACCTGGCGCACCGGCCTCGACGAGCATGGCGACCCGGTGCACGGCTCAATGTACCGCTATCTCTGGTCGAACGGGCCGAAGGAGTGCCTCGAATTCGCCGACTACACTTTCGAGGAGCATTTCGGCCGGCCGATCGCCTCCTATCCCCCGCGCGCCGTTTTGTGGGACTACATCAAGGGCCGCGTCGAAAAGTCAGGCGTGCGCAAGTGGGTGCGTTTCAACACGCCTGTGCGCATGGTCACCTATTCCGACGCAACGAAGAAATTCACCGTCACCGCGCATGACCGCAGCAACGACGTCACCTATTCGGAAGAGTTCGACAATGTCGTCGTCGCCTCCGGCCATTTCTCCGTGCCCAACGTGCCGTTCTTCGAAGGCTTCGCCACCTTCAACGGCCGCATCCTGCACAGCCACGACTTCCGCGACGCCATGGAATTCAAGGGCAAGGATATCCTGATCATCGGCCGTTCCTATTCGGCCGAGGACATCGGCTCGCAGTGCTACAAATACGGCGCCAAATCGATCACCTCCAGCTACCGCTCGAAGCCGATGGGCTTCAAATGGCCGGAGAACTGGAAGGAGGTGCCGCTGCTGCAGAAGGTCGTCGGCAAGACGGCGCATTTCAAGGACGGCACCACCAAGGATGTCGATGCCATCATCCTGTGCACCGGCTATTTGCATTCCTTCCCCTTCCTCACCGACGACCTCAAGCTCAAGACCGCCAACCGCATGTGGCCGCTGGACCTCTACGAGGGCGTGGTGTGGGAGAGGAACCCGAAGCTGTTCTACATCGGCATGCAGGACCAGTTCTATACCTTCAACATGTTCGACGCGCAGGCCTGGTATGCGCGCGACGTCATCATGGGCCGCATCAAGCTGCCTTCGGCCGAGGCAATGGCCGAGCACGGCGCCAAGTGGCGCGCACGCGAGGAGACACTGGAAGACGCCGAGCAGATGATCTGGTTCCAGGGCGACTACACCAAGGAGCTGATGGACCAGACCGACTATCCGGGCTTCGACGTCGAGGCGGTCAACCACACCTTCATGGAGTGGGAGCATCACAAGGTGGAGGACATCATGGGCTTCCGCGACCACGCCTATCGCTCGCTGATGACCGGCACCATGGCGCCGCTGCACCATACGCCCTGGCTGCAGGCGCTGGACGACTCGATGGAGAGCTATCTCGAGGTGAAGGGCGTCGCGGCGGAATAGCGCGTTCGCGACCAGGCGCGCTTGCCGTCAGGCCGGCACGGCGACCCAGCCGTGCCGGCGCTTGTCGAAAACCGACCGCGTCGGCGCCGGAAAGGATGGGTCGGCGAAACAGCCGACTGCAACGGCGACCGCGGCCGGCCGTCGCGACGGATACCAGAACACCGTCGAACCGCAGCTTCCGCAGAAGTGAAAGGTGATCGAAAATCCGCTATCGGAATTGCGCTCGAATGTCCGCGACGATCCGGTGACATCGGTCGCGGCGGCATCGAAGAAGGCCGCGATCCCGAACGGGCTGCCGGTCCGCCGCTGACAGTCCAGGCAATGGCAAAGCGAAACGATGTCGGGTTCCTGCGGGCAGCGGATCTGCAATTGGCCGCAGGCGCAGCTGGCCGTCCGGCTGGTCATGGTCCTGTCTCCTTTGGAGTTTCGGCGCTTGGGGCTTTACCCGAGCCTCGCCCTGGCTTTCGCTGTCCAGGCATTGAACAGCCGGTCGGCGACGATGCCGATGAAGGCGATGGCCAGCCCCGCGACGATGCCGCGGCCGGAATCGGCCTTGGACAGCGCGATGAACACCTCCTGGCCGAGATCGCGGGTACCGACCATGGCGCAGATGATGATCATCGCCAAGGCCATCAGGATCGTCTGGTTGACGCCGAGCATGATCTCGGGCAGCGCCAGCGGCAGCTGCACGCGGAAGAAGGTCTGGCGCGGCGTGCAGCCGGAAACCTTCGCCGCCTCGATCAGCGCCGGCGGCACCTGGCGGATGCCGTGATTGGTGTAGCGGATCGCCGGCACCACGGCGAAGGCTATCGTCGCGATCATCGCGGTGACGTCGCCGACCCGGAACAGCATCACCACCGGGATGATGAAGCAAAAGGACGGCAGCACCTGCAGCGTGTCGATGATCGGCGTGACGATCTTCTCGAAGCGGTCGCTGCGCGAGGCGGCAAAGCCGATCGGAATGCCGATCAGGCAGGAGATGAAGGCCGAGATGCCGCAGAGATAGACCGTCGCCATGGTCTTTTCCCACAAGCCCGTCACCGCGCAGAAGGCGGTCAGTGCCGCGACCAGCGCGGCAAGCCGCGCGCCGCCGAGCTGGTAGCCGGCTAGGCCGAGCAGGAACACGGCGCCCAGCCACGGGAAGCCCTCGCAGAAGGCGCGCACCGGATTGAGCACGTTGAGGATCAGTGCCACGCGGAAGGCCTCGATGGTGTCGAAGAAATTGATCGTCACCCAGTTCACCGCCGCTTTCCACAACGGCGCCGTCGTGAAGGTGATCGCTTTCGGCACCGCCGCGAAGGCGGGCACGAACAGGCTGAGCAGCGTGGTGGCGGCAAGGATGGCGACGGCCAGCGTCAGGTTGGGATAGCGCCGCCAGAAATTCGGGCTAGCCGCCTGGTGCGTCTGACCCATCGCGTGGTTGTGGGCGATCGCCTGGCTCAGCCGGTCGAGCGCGATGGCCAAGGCGACGATGGCGAGGCCGGCCTCCATCGCTTCGCCGACCTTCAGCGCCCTCAGCGCCAGCAGCACGTCGTAGCCGAGGCCGCCGGCGCCGATCATCGAGGCGATGATGACCATGTTGAGGGCCAGCATGATGACCTGGTTGACGCCGACCATCAGCGTCGGCCGCGCCGAGGGCAGAAGCACCCGCCACAGTTTCTGCCTTGCCGTGCAGCCGGCCATCTCGCTGAACTCGTCGATCTCGGACGGCACGCGCTGCAGCCCGAGCATCGTCGCCCTGACCATCGGCGGCGTGGCGAAGATGGCGGTCGCGATCATCGCCGACACCGGGCTGTTGCCGAACAGGAGCAGCATCGGGATCAGATAGGCGAAGGTCGGAATGGTCTGCATCAGATCGAGGGCAGGGGAGACGACGAGCCTTTCGGCCCAGGGCTTGCGCCAGCCCCAGATGCCGACGAACAGGCCGGTGACGATGCAGAACGGCACCGCGATCGAGATCAGCGCCAGCGTCAGCATGGCGCTGGTCCATTGGCCGAACAGCGCGACATAGGCAAAGCAGCCGCCGACCAGCACACCCA
>NZ_RZOS01000699.1:0-2047 GCF_004022605.1 Mesorhizobium sp. M4B.F.Ca.ET.089.01.1.1 | reverse complement strand
GGCGAGAGCCAGAATGGCCTGATCGCTTTGTCCGATCTCATGATCGAGTTCGTTCAGCCGACGCACGACAGGCAAAAGCGCGGAGCCGGTGCTCCTTCAGATGAGTGCTCGACAGCAGCCATCTTGGCACGCCTCTCACGAGAATGATGCAGTTGCGGGCGCCGTCCACCCCATCAGCGAGCGTGAGGAGTTTGTGCCTCCGAATTGTTCGGAAACCGGCACACCAGGGTACAAGTATTCCGCTGACGTGCGAAGCACATGCAGTTGCCCCTTCTCGTACACAACGTTTTAGGTGGCACGCGGATTGCATGGGAGATGGTACACTCGGCCGAACCGACCTGTCGAAGCCGGACTGGCGTTAGCAAAGCACGCCTCCCGCGGTGGGCAAAACAGCCGAAGCCCTGTCGCGAAACAAGCGGATATATTGGAGTATCTCAGTGCGGGCCATATCTGAACTCGCCGAGTTCGTTAGCAGCTACCCAGGAAGTGCACTGCCTGCGGCGACACGGCGTACAATCTCGTTGCTCATATTAGACCTTATCGGTGCCACGGCTGCGGGCCTGCGATCGCCATTAGCTGATGCTGCCAGAAAATCGGCACTGGAAGCCTATGGCGAAGGCCCGATCAGCATTTGGTTGACTGAAAATCCTTCTAGTGTGGTCGGCGCCGCGATGGCCAACAGCGCTGCGGCAAGCGCGCTGGACATCGATGACGGTCATCGCGGCGCAGCAGGCCACGCTGGTGCCGGCGTTATTCCCGCCGCCTTGGCAGTGGCTCAGGCTGTTGATTCGTCTGTGGCCGAGACGATGGTTGCAATTGCGCTCGGATACGAAATCGGTCTGCGAATCGCGAGCTCTCGTCCGGTTGCGGCAATCGATACGTATGCGACTGGACGCTGGGTCGGCTACGGGGCTGCGGCTGCAGCTAGCCGTCTCTTGGGTTTGAGTGCCACGGAAACCGCTCATGCGTTAGGTATTGCCGGAGCCGAAGGACCAATCGTCTTCTTAACCGCAAACTCCAAATTCGAGGGCAGCACGATCAAGGAAGGGATTCCCCCTGCCGTGGTTGCAGGTATCACCGCCGCCTATCGCGCACGGGCAGCCGCAACCGGACCTCTTGACCTTCTCGATGACGACGACCGTTTCACCCGCCATGTCCTGACAAGCAATCTTGGGTCGTCGTGGGAAGTTGAAAAATGCTATCTTAAGCCATATGCATGCTGCCGCTACATCCACGCAGCTATCGATGCGATACTTGCGATGCGTCGCGATGGGCAAGATATCCGCAAGCTGCGGATCGAAACTTTCCCACAAGCGATGCGCCTTGCAAACGAGCGCGCCCCCAGCACCTTGGAGGGGGCTCAATACAGCTTCTATTTTAGTTGCGCACTGGCCGCTTTGTACGGGCGGGAAGCCCTACAGCCTGTTCAACCTGAACGTCTCACTGACGTACGCGTCATTGAGTTGGCCGGACGTATTGAGCTTGAAGCGTCCTCCGATTTCGCTTCGGCGTTTCCAGCCGAAACGCCAGCCCGCGTTGTCATGGATCAAGGAAAAGGGCAGGAAGAAATGATTGTACGACACCCCCTTGGAGATGTCCTGCGCCCTTTATCGACCGATCAGATCTGGGAGAAATTCAAGGGCCTCAGCAGAGAGAACGTTCACCCGCGGTGGCAGGACGAGATCCTCTCGGCAATAGGCAACCTCGAAACGGCAGGCCTTGGGCCCCTTCTGGATGCCCTCTCTCGACGGGGCAGGCGATATGCCGAAGAAGACGCCGCGCGTGAACTGGCCCGATCTTCCGAAGCGTTCCAGTGATTCGTCGAGACGGACGGGCAAGCACATAACTGGTATCCAAACGGCCAAGGCCGCTATGGTCTCGGAAGATTTTCCTGAGGCGGGTTGGGGGAGTGTCATGTAGCCCTGCTCTCGTCGACGATATGTCGAAGATTGTCGATGCCGTCTGGATGAAGACGAGGACAGCTTCGCTTTATTCGGCGACCAGATTGCCAAGTAGGCGCTCAGGCCATCCTCTTGCGAGAACATCT
>NZ_RZOS01000698.1:0-2050 GCF_004022605.1 Mesorhizobium sp. M4B.F.Ca.ET.089.01.1.1 | reverse complement strand
CTCCTCCGAGCGGAAGTCGCTGAAGCCGAAATCGGCATAGACGGCGCCGCGGTTCCAGAACCAGTTGGTGCCGGGATGGATGGCGCGCGCCCTGTAGCCCTCGCTCTTCAGGAAGGTCGCCAGCGACGGCGTCGGCGTGCGCACATACTGCTGGTAGGGGATGGAGCCGGCCGGCAGGAAGGCGTTGGAGAAGCCGGTCAGCGCCTCGAATTCGATATTGGCGGTCATGCCGCCGAATTCCGGCGAGAACATATAGCCGGAGCGCAGCGCCCGCACATTGGGGATCGGGTCCGGCGTGATGGTGACGCCGGGCAGCTTGGTCGGATCCCAGAAGGATTCGCTCATGACGACGATGATGTCGGGCTTCTCGTCCGGCACCGAGGCCGTCACGTCAGGTCTCGCGATCGCCGCGATCGCCTTGTCGGAATAGCCGGCCGGCGCCGAGACATGGGCCATCGGCACGTTGAGCGCGAAAGCAAGCGCAAAGCCGTTGGAGGCGTAGTTCTCCTTCTGGTCCCACATGATCGGGATGATCTGCAGCCGGTCGCGGGTCCACGAGAAGGTGGCGTAGTCCATGATCGACACGAAGAAGGCAAGCAGCGGCACCGTCAGCGTCAGCCGCGCCAGCCGCCCCTTGCGGCTGAGGATCGGCACCTTGCGACGCCACAGGCGCCAGCCATAGACGAGCAGCGACAGGCCGGCCACGATGGCGATGGCGATGGCGACGGCGGTCAGCGGCCGCTCGCGCACCAGGAGCGGCATCAGCGCCATGATCTGGCGGGAGTAGAGAAAATCGGTCGGGTAGAGCGGATCGCCGAGATAGTGCGACTTCTGATGGCCGACGAAGGCCAGCGCAAGGGTCAGCGGCGCCACGATCATCAGGCTCTGGTGGCTGCGGCCGAGCACGGCGTCCAGCCCGATCAGCACCAGCGCGAAGACGATGATTGTGGTCCAGCCCGGCTTGAAGGGCTGCAGGAAGAAGGCAACGGTGCCGGAAAAATCGCCGCGCACGATCCATTCGATGGCGAACACCAGTATGGCGGAGGCGAGCAGGGTAACGAGGCCATAGCGGACGATCGGCCATCTCCGCCCCGGCAGATAGCCGGTGGATGGATCGTCTTCCAAGAACTGCGGCGCCACCTTCCCGGCGCCTTTCCTGATCCGTGCCACTTCGATATTCCCCGGCCCACGCTACGCGCCAATCCGATCGGCGTCATTGAATTGTCATTGAACTGTCACGCAAAGCTAGCGCCTGTGGCGAAAATAAGAAGAGCCAGCAAACGAATCGTGAGCGGTTTTCATCATCAGTGATCGCCAAAAAGCCTTTTGGAACAGGCACTCGGGTGGTGATTTCGCGCCCGGACAGGGTGGCGCGGGCTTGACTTGCCCGTCCGCCTTGCGCCACAGGCAGGTAAAATCAGCCATTGGAGAGCCTCGATATGGCCGTCGCATTCACCTTTCCGGGACAGGGCAGCCAGGCCGTCGGCATGGGCAAGGACCTGGCGGACGCCTTTCCCGAGGCGCGCAGAGTGTTCGAGGAAGTGGACGACGCTCTCGGCGAGAAACTGTCGAAGCTGATCTGGGAAGGGCCGGAAGAGACGCTGACGCTGACCGCCAACGCCCAGCCGGCGCTGATGGCAGTGTCGCTGGCGGCGATCCGCGCGCTGGAAGCGCGCGGCTTTTCGCTGAAGGACAAGGTCGCTTACGTGGCGGGGCATTCGCTTGGCGAATATTCGGCGCTTGCCGCCGCCGGCTTCGTTTCGGTGGCGGACGCCGCGCGCCTGCTGCGCGTGCGCGGCAATGCCATGCAGGCGGCGGTGCCGGCGGGCGAGGGCGCCATGGCGGCAATCATCGGGCTCGAGCAGGCCGATGTCGAGGCAGCCTGCGCCGAGGCTGCAAAAGGCTCCATCTGCCAGGTTGCCAATGACAATGGCGGCGGCCAGCTGGTGATCTCCGGCGCCAAGCCGGCGGTCGAGCTGGCGGCAAAGCTGTGCACGGAAAAGGGCGCCAAGCGGGCGCTGATGCTGCAGGTCTCCGCCCCCTTCCACTC
>NZ_RZOS01000697.1:0-2052 GCF_004022605.1 Mesorhizobium sp. M4B.F.Ca.ET.089.01.1.1 | reverse complement strand
AGCAGGGACCAGACGGCGCCCATCATCGTTATGCCGCCTTTACTTGACGTCGGCCGCGACCTTCAGCGACACGATCTTGTCGGGGTCCTGCACCGGCTCGCCGCGCTTGATCTTGTCGACATTGTCCATGCCTTCGAGGACCTGGCCCCAAACCGTGTACTGGCGGTTGAGGAAGGAGGCGTCATCGAAGCAGATGAAGAACTGCGAGTTCGCCGAATTCGGGTTCTGGGCGCGCGCCATCGAGCAGGTGCCGCGGCCATGGTTGGCGTTGGAGAACTCGGCCTTCAGGTCCGGCTTGTCGGAACCGCCCATGCCCGCGCGCGAAGGCGCGAAAGAGGGCTTGCTCGAATTGCCGAACTTGACGTCGCCGGTCTGCGCCATGAAGCCGTCGATGACGCGGTGGAAGACAACGCCGTCATAGGCGCCTTCGCGCGCCAGCTCCTTGATGCGGGCGACATGGCCGGGCGCCAGGTCGGGGAACAGTTCGATGACGACCTGGCCCTTGGTCGTTTCCATGATGAGGGCGTTCTCGCGGTCCTTGATCTCAGCCATGTCAGATATCCTTTTGAAAAAACAGATTTACTTGTCGGTGGCGATGCGCACTTTGATCATCCGGTCAGGATCGCTGACGGTCCCGTTGTCCGCCTCGTCGCCCTTCTTGATGTTGTCGACCAGCTCCATGCCGCTGACGACATTGCCGACGATGGTGTACTGGCCATCGAGCGACGACGCCGGCGCGAACATGATGAAGAACTGCGAATTCGCCGAATTCGGATCCTGCGAACGGGCCATGCCGACCACGCCGCGCTTGTAGTGCTCGGTCTGCGAGAATTCGGCCGGCAGGTCCGGCAGGTCGGAACCGCCGGTGCCGACGGCCTGGGGGTTGAAGCCCTTCTTCATGTTGCCGAACTTGACGTCGCCGGTCTGCGCCATGAAGCCGTCGATGACGCGGTGGAAGGCGACATTGTCGTAGGCGCCCTCGCGCACCAGCTTCTTGATCTGCGCGACGTGCTTGGGCGCCAGGTCGGGGCGCAGCGCGACGGTCACGTCGCCATCCTTCAGCGTGATGATCATGGTGTTTTCGGGATCGGCGGCGAAGGCCGAGACCGAGGCGGTCACGAGACCGGCCAGCACGACAAGGAACGTAGCGAGCTTCTTCAGCTGCATGGTATTTCTCCGAAGATCTTTTGTTTGGTGCATGTCGTCACCCAAAACCTGCATCCACTTTTGGGCGACATGCACTATTTCGCGAATTTTGCTGTCAGCGCCCCGGCGACGGCCGCCGGCACGAAGGGGCGGATGTCGCCTCCCATCGAGGCTATCTGGCGGACAAGTGTGGCGGTAATGGTTCTGACCGACGGGCTGGCGGGCAGAAAGACCGTCTGCAGTTCCGGCGCCATGGTCTCGTTCATGCCGGCCATCTGCATCTCGTAGTCGAGATCGGTGCCGTCGCGCAGGCCGCGGATCATGATCGAGGCGCCCTCCCGCCTTGCCGCGTCGATGACCAGACCGTCGAACGCCACGACCTTGATGCGGGCACCGTCGCGGCCGAATTCGGCCTTGGTCGCCGCCTCGATTAGCTTCACCCGTTCCTCGAAGGAAAACAGTGGCTTCTTGCCGGGATGAATGCCGATCGCCGCATAAACGATGTCGGCCACGGCGAGCGAGGCCTTCAGCACATCGAGGTGGCCGTTGGTCAGCGGGTCGAAGGAGCCGGCGTAAAGGGCGATGCGTTCGGTCATGGCAGGCTTCTAGCGGGCGCGCGGACGGAAGGCAAATCCGATTGATCAGGCATCCGTGAACCTTTTCGCAGACGTGAACGACAGATGAATGCGACGATCAGCAACGTTTCACGCAGCGTTCACTAGGTTGCCGCTTCAGGAGATGAAACCAAAGTCCCATCTATCCGTTATTAGGCGCAGGAGAACACGCACATGCTGATCTACATGCTAGCCACCGCAATGACAGTCGCCATGCTGATCGCCACCGCATTCGGCCTGCATCAGGAAGCCGTGCGCGTTCGCGCCAAAACGAACACGCGGCGCTTCGAAG
>NZ_RZOS01000696.1:0-2053 GCF_004022605.1 Mesorhizobium sp. M4B.F.Ca.ET.089.01.1.1 | reverse complement strand
GGACAAACACCAGCACCTGGTTCGCCGCATCGACGAGATGCTTCTCGAGCCAGTCACCCAGCGCATCGGCGCGGCTGCAATCGCCTTCTTCGTGCCAGGCATGTGCCAGCGCCTGGGCGGTGCGAAGCCAGATCGCCTCGCCGGGGAGCGCGGGGAGTTCGCGCACTAGTTCCGAGAGAATGATCGGCTCATCATTCGGCCCGGCGTCGATGGTTATCCGACCGATTGGGTCCAGGGTTTCGCCGCTGGGGTCGTTGCCGATCGCTTCTCTCCGTTCTTGTAGGAACCGGAGCGTGGAAGAAGAGGAAGAGGAGCAGAAACGCTGATAGAGCGCGCGCGTCGCTGCGCCAGCGGCGTCCTCCGCTGCGGGTAGTTCCTCGAGATGACTGAGGAAGATTGCCTCGGTCTGGGTCGGAGCGCAGGGAATTTCGATGAGCCCGCGGACCGGCCAGGCGCTACTATCGCTGCCCAGCGTTGCGCGCCTGGTCCGAATGATCCGGTGATCAAGTCGATGAAATTCCTGGACATATGCAATGAGTTCGAGCGCCGCGTCTGCCTCGCCAGCGCGCATTCGCGCCACCAATCCGTCAAAGAAGGAATCGCCTGCGATCAGGCCGATCCATTCGTCTGCGATAAACTCAACTTCGTCCGGGTTGAGCGTGCGCCCTTCGCTCGCAGTGGCATCGATCAGCTTTCGGGTGAAGTTGAGCCGATCCCAGACCGTGCTCTGCCGATCATATTTAGCTTGCAAGGCCTCTGGGGGCAGTCCGCGATAGGCCTCAGGTGCAACCAGCGCCAGCATGCCTATCAGCCCGCCGATATCCCGCTTTGAGGGGGTTGCCGAGAGAAGCAGTAGGCCGTCCGCCTGCTCTGCCAAACGCTCCAAGACCGGATAGAGAATGCTCCCGGGCGGGATCTGATGCGCCTCGTCGATGACTATCATGTCCCAGCGCCGGGACGTGACAAGATCGACAAGATTAGAATAGGCCTCCAGCGCCGTAGTAGCGACAATCAGGCGCGGACCAGCAACGATGCTCGCGAGCGAGGCGCGGCTCTCTTCAATCATCCGCGTACAATCGACATGCTGATAGGCGCGGGCACCGAAACGTAGATAAGTCTCGGTGAGCCATTGCCGCGACATTGATCCAGGAGCGATCACCAGCACGCTAAAGTCACGGCGTTCGGCTTGGAGCGCTTGAATGATGAGGCCAGCCTCGATTGTCTTGCCGAGTCCGACCTCGTCGGCGAGTATAAAACGCGGGGTGCGGTCGAACAGCACGCGCCGTGCCGCATAGATCTGATGGCCCAGAGGTAAAATGCAAGCGCCGAGCATTGCCGGAAAACCGCCCGAAGCGGCATACCAACGTGCATAGAGATCGGCTATCGACCAGCGCCCCATAAAGCTCTTCGGCGAATCCCAGCGATAGGTCTTGAGAAGGTTAAGGGGGTCGGTACTGTCGCCGACCGGCATGATAAACCCTTCCCAGACCTCGAATAATCCGTCCTCTGACTGAATGCGGTAGACGAAACCACCGTCATCACGCTCGACCAGAAACTCGAGCACTTCGCCATTTGCGGTTGTACCGGTCGCTGTGCGGAAGCGGACTGGGGTTCCTTCGCTTAGACGCGTCCGAACAATAGGCGTGTTGGGCGCAATAATCCGCGTGCCCTCGCCGCTGAAGTGGACAATTGCGCGACCTAACTCGTCGTACTTGTGCAGTTTGCCGACGCCCAATTGGCCAAGCGCCAGCACATTCACCAGGCTTCCGATGGGAGCGTTCACAATCGCGCGGAGCAGAGTTGTATCTTACCGACTATAGATTCGGTCATCCCGTTCCCCTCCCGATGCAATGCAAGCACGAATAGACGCGCGTTACCTGCTGGGAACGCACACCCGATATTATGCAGCGGGAGATCCAGGACTTCTCTGCTAAGATCGTTTGGAACACCGTGGCTCTGCAGCGGCCATTGGCCACGGAGACCGATCCCCCCCGCGTCGCTCCGCCCCGGTAATTCAACTACAACTAACATGCCCCAAAAAGCACAACACTTC
>NZ_RZOS01000695.1:0-2062 GCF_004022605.1 Mesorhizobium sp. M4B.F.Ca.ET.089.01.1.1 | reverse complement strand
GCCTCAGTTGCAGGCAGGGACGGCGCCCGCGGCAACGCCGGCGCAGACTTCGTCCTTCTTGATCCAGCCCGCGTCGATGACGACGTTCAGGTTGTCCTTGGTGATCGCGACCGGCGTCAGGAACAGCGACTTGACGGTATTGCCGCCCGGCGTGGTGAAGTCCTTGACGCCGGCAAAGTCGGTCATCTTCTTGCCGTCGGCGAGTGCCGAGGCGATCTCGGCGGCGTTCTTGCCGAGTTCGCGCGCGTCCTTCCACACCGACACGGTCTGGGTGCCGAGCGCGATGCGGTTCAGCGCGGCGTGGTCGCCGTCCTGGCCCGACACCGGAACGGTCCCGGCGAGGCCCTGCGCCGTCAGCGCCGCGACGACGCCGCCGGCGGTGCCGTCATTGGCCGCCACCACCGCATCGACCTTGTTGTCGTTGGCGGTCAGGAACTGCTCCATGTTCTTCTGCGCGTTGGCGGGCAGCCAGCCGTCGGTATAAGCCTCGCCGACATTCTTGATCTTGCCGCCGTCGATGGCTTCCTTCAGCACTTCCATGGAGCCGGCGAACAGGAAATCGGCGTTCGGATCGGCGCCCGAGCCCTTGATGAAGACATAGTTGCCTTCCGGCTTGACCTTGAACACTTCGCGGGCCTGCATGCGGCCGACTTCCTTGTTGTCGAAGGTCAGGTAGAAGACGTCCTTGTTCTCGATCAGCCGGTCGTAGCCGACGACCGGAATGCCTTCGTCCAGCGCCTTTTGCACCGCCGGCCCGACGGCCGAAGCGTCCTGCGCCAGCACGATCAGGGCATTGGCGCCCTGCGAGATCAGGCTTTCGACGTCGGTCAGCTGCTTGCCGGGATTGGACTGCGCGTCGGCCGAAATATACTTGTCGCCGGCCGCCTCGATGGCCTTCTTCATCGCCGCTTCATCGGTCTTCCAGCGCTCTTCCTGGAAGTTCGACCAGGAAACGCCGATCACCTTGTCCTTCGCCTCGGCGACCGACGCGAGCGTCAACGACAAGGCGACACCCGCCAGCATGGCGGTTGCGAATTTCTTCATGATATCCTCCCTGCGCCATTGCGGCGCGACCCAGACTGGCCCTGAGGCCGGCATAGAGGCTTTTTTTCGAGCCTCGAAAAAAATATGATCCAACGCCGGAGCGCTGTCAACAACGATTCTGATCGATTCCGAGGCCTCGGCGAATTTTTTTCGAGCTCCGGAATAAATAAATGACAGGCTGGCCCGCTTCTGCCACTATTCATACGGTGTCGCCGACGGCCCTCGAAATCAAAAACGGCCGCGACGACCGGGAGGAAGGCAAAGCATGTCGGTTGGAATCCGCCACGACGATCTGCGCCGACGCAACCGGGCGATGGTTATTTCGGCCGTGCGCCGCGCCGGCCAGCCGTCGCGGACCGAGATCGCCGCCACCACCGGCCTTAGCCATTCGACCATCTCGGCGATCTCGTCCGACCTGATCCAGGAAGGCATCCTGACCGAGAGCAAGCCAAACGAGGCTGTTTCGCTGAAGCGCGGCCGGCCGCAGGTCGGGCTTGCCCTCAATCCGGAAGCCACGGCGGTGATGACGGTGGTCCTGTCGCTGAACTTCCTTTCCGTCGCCGTCATCGACTATGCCGGGCAGGTCATTGCCGAGGAGCAGCGCCGCCTCGACACGGCGATCATGCCGCGCGACGAGCTGATCGGCGAATGCGTGGCCATCGTCCGACGCCGTTTCGAGGATCCCGACCTCGACGTCCGCGGCGTCGCCCGCATCGCCATGGGCATCCAGGGCATCACCGACACCCATGCCCGCGCCATGTTGTGGTCGCCGATCACGCCGCAGACCGACATCGCCTTCGCCGACATTCTGGAAGCCGAATTCGGCGTTCCGGCCACCATGGAGAATGACTGCAACATGATGGCGGTGGCCTTGCAGTGGCGCGATCCCGAGCGCTACCGCGACGACTTCATCGCCATCCTGCTCTCGCACGGCATCGGCATGGGGCTGGTGCTGAAGGGAGAGCTGTTCACCGGGACCCATTCCTCCGGCGGCGAATTCGGCCACATGATCCACCGG
>NZ_RZOS01000694.1:0-2079 GCF_004022605.1 Mesorhizobium sp. M4B.F.Ca.ET.089.01.1.1 | reverse complement strand
CATGAACCCCCGCACCCGCCATGCTCTCGAGCTCATTCTCGACAATCTCGTCTGGTTCATGCTGGTCTTCGTGCTGGTGGTGTTTTCCCTGCTCATTCCGAACTACTTCCAGCTCGGCATCTTCGCCAACATCATCGAGGCCTCCAGCGTGCTGGGCGTAATGTCGATCGGCCTGGCGCTGGTCATCATCGCCGGCCACATGGACCTGTCGGTCGAATCGGTCGCCGCGCTCAGCGCCATGGCGGTCGGCATCCTGTTCTGCTCGTCGGGCATCGGCCTCGGCGTGCAACTGCACCCGCAATGGCTGATGGTTCCGGTTTCGCTGCTGCTCGCCGTCCTCGTCGGCGGCATCATCGGCGTCTTCAACGGCTTCCTGATCGTCAGGCTGAAGATGAGCGCCTTCATCATCACGCTGGCCTCCTACATCTGGGTGCGCGGCCTGGTGCTCGTCGTTTCCGGCGGCCGCTCGGCGCAGGACCTGGCGCCGGCGATCCGCTGGTTCGGCATCCAGCGGCTGATCGGCCTGCCGCTCACCGCCTGGATCGCCATCGCCTGTTTCGTCGTCTTCTCGCTGATCATGGCCAAGACGCCGTTCGGCCGGCATCTGGTGATGATCGGCGGCAACGAGACGGCGACCTTCCGCGCCGGCATCCGCGTCAATCGCAATTTGATCATCGCCTTCGTGCTTGCCGGCGCCATCGCCGGTCTCGCCGGCTGGCTGCTGGCCATCCGCACCTCCGGCGCCACCGCCAATCTCGGCGTCGGGCTTTTGTTCAACGCCTTCGCCGCCGTCGTCATCGGCGGCGTCAGCCTGAAGGGCGGCGTCGGCACCCTGCCCGGCGTCTATGCCGGCGTGCTCTTGCTCTCGGCCATCAACACGGCGATCAACCTGATGGGCCTGCCGGCCAATTTCACCCAGGTGATCCACGGCCTGCTGGTGCTGGCGGCGGTGCTGCTCGACGCCTTCAAGCAGACCATCCGGCAGAGGCTGGCATGACCGGCCGGCTGCAGGACAGGGTCGCGCTCATCGTCGGCAGCGCGCGCGGCATCGGCAAGGGCATCGCGCAGCGTTTCGCCGAAGAGGGCGCGAAGCTCGTGCTGGCCGACACCGAGGCCGGGGCCGGACAAGCCACCGCAAGCGAGTTCGGCGCCGCCTTCATCCGCACCGATATCTCGCAAATGGCCGAGGCCGAGGCCGCCGTGGCGCTGGCGCTCGAGCAGCATGGCCGACTCGACATCCTGGTCCAGAATGCCGGCATTTATCCCTGGCAGCTGATCGAAAACACCAGCCCGGAGGACTGGGACAGGGTGATGGCCGTCAACCTGCGCGGCTCCTTCAATGCCACACGTGCCGCGCTGGTGCCTATGAAAGAGCAACGGGCTGGCCGCATGCTGTTCACCTCGTCGATCACAGGCCCGCATGTGACCAGCCCCGGCCACGGCCATTATTCGGCGACCAAGGCTGGAATCAACGGGCTGATCCGTGCCGCCGCGCTCGAATTCGCCGGCTACGGTATCACCGTCAACGGCGTCGAGCCCGGCAACATCCTCACCGAGGCGATCGAGCTGCATCGCGGCGCGGCCTATATCCAGAACATGCAAGACTCCATCCCGCTCGGACGGCTGGGCAGCCCGCGCGACGTCGCCAATGCCTTCCTGTTCCTGGCCTCCGACGACGCCAGCTACATCACCGGCACGACCATCGTCGTCGACGGCGGCCAGCTCTTGCCCGAGGGCAAGGATTTTCGGCTGCTGCCGCCATGATTGTTGGCGGGCGTGGGCGAACTGCGAGACTCGCTTCAGGGTGACTGCTTGAAGATGGCTGGGATGGTGGGCGATGACGGGCTCGAACCGCCGACATCTTCGGTGTAAACGAAGCGCTCTACCAACTGAGCTAATCGCCCGCTCCGGGCCGGACCTTTAAGCAGTTAGGGCAGGCTTCGCAAGGCCAAATGAACAGGCGCCGCGTTGGCCGCGTGGCGGTTTTCCAGCGTAAAGAGGCGGTTGTCAAAAAACCTTCTCCAGTTTGCTGATAAGGTGCTTTGCCGCGCTTGACACCCGGTGGCGAACCCCTTATCC
>NZ_RZOS01000693.1:0-2083 GCF_004022605.1 Mesorhizobium sp. M4B.F.Ca.ET.089.01.1.1 | reverse complement strand
CCGCATACTCTTCGGCATCTGATGTTGACGCAATCGTGGTGTCCTCGTCGACCAGCAGCGCATAGAGGCCGGGTGCGTTGGCAGACGAGAGCTCGATGATCGTCGGCGTGGTGTAGGCAGTCATCGTCCCGCCATTGCGGCTGCGATAGACCGTGAATGAAGTCAGGCCGGTCTTCTTCGTGATGAGGTCGGTGCTGTCGACCGCTTCGAAGTAGATGTTCTGATCCGTCTTTCCGCTGGGGATCCTCATACGCCGAACCTCTTTCGCGTGGCCTGAAAGATGCCGTCCAACTGCGCCTGGGTAAGAGCGGTGCCCTCCCAGATGGCCATCGCTGCCATTCTGGACGTGTTGACCAGCGGGACCTGCGCGTTGCCGCGAGAGCCGATCTGCATCGTGTTGGTGGCGCCGGCGGCCGAGGGCGACGAGTAGGTGGAACTGAACAGTTCGAAGGTCGAGTTGACGCCCAGAATGTGGCCGTTGGCCCCAACCGCTTCGTCAAGTGAAGAGACGGCGAACACCCATGAGCCGGTTGCAAGGGTGGCCACCATGATGTTTTGCAAGGCGACGACGCCGCTGCCGTTGTTGATGGCTGCGAACCACCTTTGGCCGCCGCTCATCCCAAAATGGAAGCCGACGCTGGCGACGTTGTTGCCCGACGTGCCGCCGATCCCGTTCGACGCGGCGGAGCCGTACCAGGCCCAAATCGCGACGGTCCACTTGGCGTTGTCCTTGTGGATGTTCGTCATCCACGTCTCATTGGTGGTGTCGTAGGTCAGATAATCGCCGCCATCGAAGGAAAGATATTCGGACGACGTGCGGCCATCGGAAGTCCCGTTGATCGTCGGGTCGGTGGCGTCCGCACCTGCCGTGGTGCCACGAAAGAAGTCGTAGCCACCTCCCGACGTATCGAGCCATTTAGTAGAAGCCGCAGGGAGAGAGTTGCCATCGGCCGCGTCGAGACAAAGCTTCAGGTTCGTCGTCAACCCCAACGTGGTGAGGACGTCCTTCAGCCGCGCCCGATAGTACGGACGGCGAAGCTGCGCGAACCCATCGAACTGCGGTTGCAGGCCAGGATAGAATTGGCCGTCAAACATCAGCTGTTCAGATCCACCGCGGCGATAGCATCAGCCTTCGATTTCAGGGCGGTGAACTCGGCCGTCATCTTGGTGAGCTGGGCCTTCACGGCGGCCTCATAGGCGTTGCCGGTGCCGAACGCATTGACGGTTGCGATGACGTCGGCAAAGTCGTTCGGGATCGCAGCCAGAGCCGTCGAGGCCCCGCTGGCGTTCGCCTTCACCTTGATCATCACCTGACGCTGGTCACTGAGACGCTGCGCGATGGCAGCCATCCCTACCTCGACTTCACTGGTTGTAGCCATTTGCTGGAGCTCCGGATTGCGGGGGCTGCATCGGGACCGCCGTCACGGCGCGGCCTTGGGCGTCCCGGATGATCTGCTTCGGCTGCGACAGCACTTGAATGAGTGCGGCAAGCGCCTGCCCGAACATGTCGCGCTGCGCGGCCATCTCTTTCAGCACCGCCTGGCCGTCGATCTGCTCGGGATCGGGCGGCGGGACGACGCCGTTTGCCAGCAGGATCTGGTTCTGGTCGATCCGCGCGGCCTGCCGCTTCGACTGGAGGTCAAGGCGCTTCTCGGTCATGGTCATGTCGTGCTGTTCGCGCTTGAACTCCATGTCTTGCGCGGCGGCGTCCGACTTGAGCTTCGCATCAGCGACTTTTTGCGCCTGCTCCGCCTCTCGCGCCTTCGCGTCCGCCTGAGCTTTTTGTTGTTCGGCACTAGGCGGCGGAGGCTGGCCGGCTTGCGCCTTGGCATCGGTCACCATCTTTTCCAGAACGTCCTCGACCGACTTGCCGAGGTTGAAGAGGCGCGAGTTCGCGGCGAAGATTTCAACCGCCACTTCCTTCGGCATCTCGTCTTGCTGGATTAGCGGACCGACGGCAGCCCAATAGGCGCCAGCCGCCTGCATGAACTCGGCCGTCTCTGCCTTCTGCCTGGTCAGGTCCGCCTTGACCGTCGAATCGCTCTCGACGTCGATGCGGTACATCATCGCCAGCCGCTGGGTC
>NZ_RZOS01000692.1:0-2093 GCF_004022605.1 Mesorhizobium sp. M4B.F.Ca.ET.089.01.1.1 | reverse complement strand
GGCCAAGCCGGTGCCGGCCAAATCCGCTGCGACAAGGCCCGCTGCCGCAAAGCCTGCCGCGAAGGCAGTTCCGACAAAGGCGGTCCCGCCAAAGCCGGCCGTGAAACCGGCGCCGGCCAAGAGGCTGCCGAAGGCGCTGACGGAGCTTGCCGCCGGCCTGCCGGAAAAGCCGTGGCTGTCGAGCTACTCGAAGAACATGCCAGCCGAGATCGGGCCCTTGCCCTACGGCTCGATCGGCGACTTCCTGGTCGGCGCCTGCAAGCAGTTTGCCGGCCAGCCGGCCTTCGTCTGCATGGGCAAGGCCATCACCTATGCCGAGCTCGAGCAGCAGTCGGCCGCCTTCGGCGCCTATCTGCAGTCGAAGGGCCTGCAGAAGGGGGCGCGCGTGGCGCTGATGATGCCCAACGTGCTGCAATATCCGGTGGCGATGATGGCGGTGCTTCGCGCCGGCTTCACCGTGGTCAACGTCAACCCGCTCTATACGCCGCGCGAGCTCGAGCATCAGCTGAAGGATTCCGGCGCGCAGGCGATCGTCATCCTCGAGAATTTCGCCAACACGCTGCAGGCGGTGATCGCCAAGACCTCGGTCAAGCACGTCGTCGTCGCCGCGATGGGCGACATGCTCGGCGGCCTCAAGGGGACGCTCGTCAACTTCGTCGTGCGCCGGGTGAAGAAGCTGGTGCCGGCCTGGTCGCTGCCGGGCCACGTCAAGTTCAACGCCGCCCTGAAGGCCGGCGCCGGCCTCGCCTTCAAGCCTGCCAGCGTCAGCGCCGACGACATCGCCTTCCTGCAATATACCGGCGGCACCACCGGGATCTCGAAGGGCGCGATCCTCTTGCATTCCAATGTGCTTGCCAATGTCGCGCAGAACGCGCTTTGGCTGCAGGACGCCTATGCGGTGAAGCCGAAGCCGGCGCATCCCAATTTCATCTGCGCGCTGCCGCTCTACCATATCTTCGCGCTGACGGTGAACGCGCTGATGGGCATGCAGCAGGGCGCGCAGAATGTGCTCATCCCCAATCCGCGCGACATTCCAGGCTTCGTCAAGGAGCTGGAGAAATACCCGGTCCACATCTTCCCGGGCCTCAACACGCTGTTCAACGCGCTGCTCAACAATGAGGATTTTCGCAAGCTCGACTTCAAGCCGCTGATCCTGACGCTGGGCGGCGGCATGGCGGTGCAGAGGGGTGTGGCCGAGCGCTGGAAGGCGCTGACCGGCTGTCCGGTCACCGAAGGCTACGGGCTTTCGGAAACCTCGCCGGTGGCGACCGCCAACAAATTCAGCGGCGGCGACTTCACCGGCACGATCGGCCTGCCGCTGCCGTCGACCGAGATCGCCATCCGCGACGACGACGGCAACAACGTGCCGCTCGGCGAAGTCGGCGAAATCTGCATCCGCGGGCCGCAGGTGATGGCGGGCTACTGGAACCGGCCGGACGAGACCGCCAAGGTGATGACTAAGGACGGATACTTCAAGTCCGGCGACATGGGCTTCATGGACGAGCGCGGCTATACGAAGATCGTCGACCGCAAGAAGGACATGATCCTGGTCTCCGGCTTCAACGTCTATCCGAACGAGCTGGAAGAGGTCGTTGCTCAGCATCCGGGCGTGCTCGAAGTGGCGGCGATCGGCGTGCCGGACGAGCATTCGGGCGAAGTGCCGAAGCTGTTCGTGGTCAGGAAGGATCCGGCGCTGACCCTCGAGACGCTGACCGCCTATTGCCGCGAGAACCTGACCGGCTACAAGCGGCCCAAATACATCGAGTTCCGCACCGAATTGCCGAAGACACCGGTGGGCAAGATCCTGCGGCGGGCGCTGCGGGGATAGGCACGAGCTTGAACGATCATCCTGCCGGCAAGGCGACGCCTACCCGTCCCGATCCGGCGGGGTTCATCAAGGCGAACATGCGCCTTGCGGCTGTCGCCGCGCTTCCGGAAATCCAGATCTTCAGCGCCCATCCCGGCAGCGGGCTGCGGCGGCTCGTCGATCCTGACGACGAAGACGCTGCCGCGCCAGAGCCGCAGCCGCCCTATTGGGCCTATGCCTGGGCCGGCGGCACCGTCCCGTTACATAATCGACCGGCCGCAAACGG
>NZ_RZOS01000691.1:0-2100 GCF_004022605.1 Mesorhizobium sp. M4B.F.Ca.ET.089.01.1.1 | reverse complement strand
CTCGCGAAAGGAGCGATCTTTGAGAAAGATTGGAACTCTGGCGGCGGCGTTGGCCGCCGTGCTGTCTCCCATCGCCGCGACGGGCCAGTCGATGACGCCGATGCGCGGCGAGGTGAGGTCGTTCACCGATGCCTTCGCCGTCCGGGTCTTCCCGGGCAACCCGTATGACCAGCGCATTCGCGTCGAGGTTCATGTCTACGACCAGGATTTCCAGCCGGTCGCCGCCAGGATCACGCCGAGCGCCTTCCTTTTGGCCGGCCAGGCATCGCGTCCGGTCCTGGTGGTCGTGCCGTTCGACGGCGCAACCGAGCGTAAAGTGCGTATCTGTACCGAGAGTATCCCCTTTCCAAGCGAGCAGACGCAGATAAGGGCACAGATATGCGGAAAGTTCTTCGGACATCGCAGGTCCTGACCCTTGCCTTGCTGCCCGCCTTGGCGGTCGTGAGTCAGGGGTTTGCCGAGGACATACTGAACCTGAACCAGAACCAGACGGGCTTCACCCTGCCCGGCGTCACCCTGCCCCAGGGCCAGGACGAGGTTCACGCTTCCGACGGCACCACCTGCCGCTCCTCGGTTTCCGGCAGCGGCGCCTATCTCGATGTCGGCGTCATCAGAGGCAACAACAGCAGCCAGTCGAACAGCGACCTCGCCACCTATGGCCGCGTGGTGGTGCCGATCGGGCGGACGCCGAAGCGCGTCGATTGCAGCCGCCTGTACGAGCTCGAGGTCGAGCGCCTGCAACTGGAACTTAAGCTGCTCAAGATGGGCCTCGGCACCGACGGCCAGACGACGGCAAGCGTGCCTGCCGCCCCTCCGACGGCCGCTCGCGCTCCCGCGGCCGCATCGGCCGGATGGGCCAACGAAGGCTGGAGCATCAGAGGGACAAACGGCGATGGCAGGAAAAGGAAGAAGAAATAGCCGCGCCCTGCTGGCGATGGCAGCACTTGCCGGCCTCTGCCTTCCGACCCAGGGGGCGGTCGTTGGCACCTGCACGATCGTGATCGGCGCCTCCGGAACGATGAAGCCGAATCCCGCCATCAACATCTTCGGCTCCAAGCAGGCGGGCGGGTCGAGCGCCGGCGCCACCATCACCGCAAGCTCGCTGCTGTGCACGATCCTCAACCTGATCGACTGCTTTTCTGTTTCGGCGCCGGCGCCGATCGCCTTCACCTCCGCTCCAAGCGGAGGCGACACCAACGTCACTTTCGCCACCGTCTTCCGTCTCGACGGCTCGGGCACGGATATTCCCGGCAGTTCGCCGCAGCGTGTGATCAACGGCACCCACACCATGCAGGTCGACCTCACCGCCACCAAATCGCCGGGCATCTTTCCCGCCGGCAGCTACCAGGGCACTGTCACCGTGCGCTGCGAATGAAAGCGTGGCGGCTCGCGCGGAACTGCTCAATGGGCTGGCAACCGGCACTCTTACGGGCTAGCTTCCCGCCCATTAAGCAGGAGGCACTTCTTGATTATCGTAGTCGGCTCGATCAACCTCGACCTCATCGCCAATGTCGACCGCTTGCCAGCGCCTGGCGAGACGGTGCGCGGTTCCGCTTTCGCCACCGCGCCCGGCGGCAAGGGTGCCAACCAGGCGCTGGCCGCCGCGCGCGCCGGCGCCAAGGTGAGCATGGTCGGCGCCGTCGGCAAGGATGGCTTCGCCGCCGAGGCGCTGGCTTTGCTCACTGGCAAGGTCGATCTCTCCGGCATAGGCGAGAGCTTCGCCTCGACCGGCACGGCGCTGATCCTGGTCGGCGCCGACGGCGAAAACGTCATCGCCGTGGTCCCGGGCGCCAATGATTCGGTGCTGCCAGGCGATATCGCCAAGGCACAGCTCAAGAAGGGCGACGTCGTGCTGCTGCAGCACGAGATCCCCTTGCAGACGGTTGACGCCGCGCTGGAGGCGGCGCGGGCGGCCGGCGCCATCAGCGTGCTCAACACCGCGCCGTTCCGCCCCGAGGCGTCCGAGCTTCTGGGCAAGGCCGACTATGCCGTCGCCAACGAGACCGAATTCGATCTCTACGGCGAGGCGCTGTCGCTCAGCGGCCGCGACCGCCCGGCGCGGATGCGCGACTATGCCGGCAAGACCGGACGCGCCATTGT
>NZ_RZOS01000690.1:0-2101 GCF_004022605.1 Mesorhizobium sp. M4B.F.Ca.ET.089.01.1.1 | reverse complement strand
GTGCCACACCACTCCTCGTCGCCTATCGGGCTTTCGAAGAAGTTCGGGCTGAGTGATGCGGCAAGGTTGGCATGGAACAGCTTCACACGACCATCGAACGACGCTTCAACGCTTTGGGCCAGATTCTCGAACAGATGCGCGTAGCGCTCGCCGAGTTGAGATCTAAGCTGGCGCAACGTGCCGATGAGACTGCCGTCGGCGCGTTCGATGAGCATCACCAGATCGTCTTTGTTCCATTTGACGTCCAGCCATCGGATCAGGTGCGACTTACCGGCGCCCGGCTCGCCCTCAACGATACAGAAGCCATAGCGCGTTTCCGGGTTCGACAAATCGGCGAGCAGGGCCTCGTCGGTTGGCTCCATGCTATCCCCGGTCGTGGTCGAAATCTGAAAATCGCGGATCGGCTGATGGACGGCGAGGAACTCTGCTTCATTGTTGGCCAGTGCTACGGATCGAAGCACCGCATGCGCGCGATCTTCCGTCCAGCAAGCTCCGTGCATCGCCTCAGACATGGACCGCCTCCATCTGCAGGCTTACCGTCTTAATGCTTTTGACCGCATGCGGCTCCTGCGTCAGCGCATAAGTCTGCTTGGCGTCGCCTATGGGATCGAGTGTCACGCGTTTGTCGTCATGAAGGTCGCGCAGCGCGCCACTCAAGACGCGCGACAGCTTGCGCTCAAGCGGCGCAAGGCGAGCCAGCTCCGCTGAAGCTTTGAATAGTCGGCCGCCGTCAAGGTAGGGCATCCGCTCAGCCACCATGGCCATGAACGGCTCAATTTCCACGAGGCCCGGTGCCGCCTTTTGTGCACGGAGTCGCGCGAACTCACGTTCAAGCCGTTGGACGGGGTAGGGGGTAGAGATCGCCTTTGGGCATCGGCAGCCCAAGCCCGAGGAAGATCATCCAGCGCTTCCAGGGCGAGGATTTCGTCGCGTTGAAACGCTTGTTGCTCTCGCCATCATCATCGCCCGTGCCATGGCGGACGGCATTGTTGATCCGCTGAGCGCGATCCTTTGCATTGACCTCCAGCCAACCGGTGTTTTGCTCCGCCTCGGTCAGGACGACCATGGCCGCATAGGCTTCCAGAACGATCGAATCTGCATGGTCCCACTCGAGCCCGATCAGCCGATCGTGAACCGCATCGGCGAACCCTTCGAGTGAAGCCGGGACGGGGCCGGAAAGCCGGTACTGATTCTGGGCGGGGTTATCAATCATGCCGAGACTGTTTGCCGCGCCGATCAGTTGCCGGATGTTAATGTGCTCGCTCTCCGAACCGCGTAGCTCAACACCGCGCATGGTGGGCTTGAGCCATGTCACGATGCTGTCAAAGCTGAGCTGCCCGCCTTGGGCGTCGAGCAGGCGGAGGAGCGCATGAATGCGTTGCGGAGAATAGTTGGTGTCGCTCAACAAGCTCATCGGTACGACATTTCCTTGGCAACGCCATTTAATGCGGCCTCAGCGATCGGCGCGCTGCTCGAGAGGATATTGGCGATCGGCTTTCCTCGTACCATGATGTGCGAAGCTGCGACGATAACAAGGCGTTGCTCAGGGTTGAGCTTGCTCCACGCCTCCACGCGATCGACCAGGCGATCGACGCGGCTCGAATCCTGGATGATGAGCGCTGTTGGCATCAATGCTGGCCGCCAATCGCCCAATATGTCGTCATGGCTGCTGACCAATCCGTAGGCGCAACTAGTAGCGACGAGCCGCTCTGCGAACCTGTCGGCGTGATTGGCGGGCACGATGAACTGCTCGATGCCTGCGTCGACCAGGCCTTCGATTAGTCCCGCTCCGATCGTTCCGTCATCGCTGGCGGGTTGGAGTATTGAAATGCCGGGCCGGAGGCCGCTCTGCCCATGTGCTTTTGGCCATCGCCGATCGAGACCTTCGAAGCGGATCTCAGAGATCTTGGGCGGATGGATATTGTGTCGTCTGCAATAGGCGCAGCGACCACAGGGCGGAACGAGTGGATTGCCTGCTTCGACCAGTTCGAAGACGGCGGCCAAGACGCAAGTTTCGGGTTTGAAGATCGCCGCTTTGAACTGGTCGAGGTCGGCAAGCGCCGCGGCGCGTTCTCCCGCACGCAACGCACTGATCCGGTCC
>NZ_RZOS01000068.1:0-19381 GCF_004022605.1 Mesorhizobium sp. M4B.F.Ca.ET.089.01.1.1 | reverse complement strand
ATCTTGGCCGACACGCCGTAGACACGCGCCGCATGGGCTTTGGAGAAAGCGCCTTCTATCACCGACAGCGCCATCTCCTCTCGACGCAGCGGTGTGAGACGGGCATTCTTATGGATGTTCATTCGGATCCTCCGATGGATGCTGAAGCGTGGTAACTCCAGTCTCCTCGGTCCGGTCCGAATGGACAACCTCCCGAAAGCTCACAGCTAGCCGATCATGTGCCCGGGGAGCATCCAGTTCGAAAGCTTGCTCTAAGCGGCTTGGTGACTTGGCCGAGGTCACCCAGGTGGAAATGACCAACACTTGGGGTAAGCCTAGTGGCGCTCCCCTCGATGATGTCTGGCGGGGTGGTTAGCCGCCTCCGTGGGACAAGATCAGTCTACACGAATGGGCTATAGCCTCTCCTCGCCTGCCTCACTGGCCGTCCTTCAGAGCCGGCCACACGAGCTTTTGTCTTTCAGCAGGGCGTTTTTCTCGCCAGCTACAGAGCCACACCGACGCCATTAATGAGCGTCCAGTCGACGGGTTGGATGGCCCTGTCCATCTTGCCCAGCACCTTGGCTTAGCATTTGCCGGTGCGGCGGAAGCCTTCAAGACGCAGTTCTTGACCTTCTCCAGATCAGCCTCGGATGGATATCGGCAAGGGTTCAGCTCGTCCTTTTGAACTTGCGCATCTTCGTGTTGGCCAACCCCAGGCCGCCCGACATATTTGCGGTCTATCCGGCACCTCAACTTCGAACAACCTTGCGGCAAGCTCTTGGGATAGCCCACGCTCGTGCCTCCACCACCCGCTCAGCAGAGCCAGATTTGTCGTTGATGGCACGGAACTTGCGGAGTCATTCGCAGATGCGTCACGGACCGAGAGTGTCGTCCCATGAATTCGATCACCAAAAAGGCCGCCCGACGTTGCTGGGACCGCCTGCAATTACCTTATCCCAGAATTGGGAGCAACGGCTTCAAAAGGGATAACTCATCACCTCAATTTTGTCGATCGCGCGGCCATCGAACCGCAGCCATCGATCAGACTTCCGCCTCGTTGCACTCATTGCGACCGCCTTGGTGCTTGCGACAACCGCTCAATTCTGGCTGCCAGGATAACCACATATGGCGACGGAACTTCCTGCTTCAAAGCAATATAGAGATCGTCGATCATCCCCCCATCAAGGCCTCGATCGAGGACACCGCGTTCGGCTTGCTTGGTTCGCAGTGAACAGACCGCACTTCGACGAATGCGATCGATGCGACCGCGCCGAGAACTCTCCCGCATTGTCGACGGTTGGGTCCGTCGGCCCTCCGATGAGGCCTCGGATGCGTCGGGCGCCGAGGCCTCGACTGATGCCGACTGGCCGCCGCCGGAAGGTCTCGCGGCTTTGATCCCCGGCGATGTAGCCACCCCTGCTGCAACAGCTCCTAGCCGGAGAACTCATTCATGACCGAATCGGCGACAGATTTAGTGGACGCGGCTTTGTTCGACCGAGATCGGCTTGACCCAGAAAGTCCCTATCAACGTTCTGGCCCTGCATGGGGTGCCATCATTTCGCTTTCCTTCGGCACCTTCGGGCTTGTGACGGCAGAGTTTCTGCCCGCCAGCGTTCTGACACCGCTCGCGCATGATCTCCGTATCACCACGGGCACGGCTGGACAGGCGCTAACAGCGACCGCAATCGTCGCGGCGATCTCGGCACCGATAATCGCCATCGTGACAAAGCGTCTGGACCGCAGGGTCGTCATCTGGGCGATGACGCTCCTGCTGATCCTGTCGAACGTTCTGGCAGAGGTTGCGGGGTCGCTGCCGGTTTTGCTGGCGGCACGCGTCGTCCTTGGCATATCGCTTGGTGGTTTTTGGTCTATTTCGGCAGCGTTGGCGATGCGGCTGGTTCCAAGTCACCTCATGCCGCGCGCCATGTCGATCATCCTCACCGGCGTTTCTGTCGCCTCCGTCTGCGCGGCTCCAATCGGCGCTTATGTCGGTGACATTTGGGGATGGCGAGCCTCGTTCAAGGTCGCCGCAATCGTGAGTGCCGTTGCGCTGCTCGTGCAACTCGTAACCATTCCGCCACTGCCTCCGATCGAAGTGCGCAGATTCCGCAGTCCGCTGGATGTCGCGAAGAATCCGGCGATGAAGGTTGCGGTGCTAGTCGTGCTATTGGTCGCTTCCGGCCATTTTGCCAGCTTCGCCTACATCCGCGCCTTTCTCGAGAGCGTTCCTGCGCTCGAAAAGAAGTCAATCCCGCTCGTGTTCCTTGCTTTTGGCACGGCCGGCGTCTTCGGCAATTTAGCCGGCGCATTCCTCACCAAACACAGTCTCAAGGCGGTCGCGGCCCTGCCGCCCCTGCTCATTGCCGTAGCCGCTGTCTCGCTCCTGACTATGGGAGCATCGGCCTTGACCTCGGCAATTGCAGTTGCCGTATGGGGCTTTGCTTTTGGCGCGGTCCCGGTCGGATTGCAGACATGGATGGTGCTACGCGCCGCTCCGAAACAGGCCGAGAGCGCTGGTGTACTGATGGTCATAACCTTCCAAGTGGCCATCGCAGCCGGCACAACTTTCGGTGGCCTATTGGTGGATCACACGGGTATTGCCAGTGTCTTTGTCTACAGCGCGGTTGCCACGTTCCTCGCTGTCTTGACAGTATTTTTGCTCGGCCCGAACCGCAAAACCTGACCGCCTGGTGGGGAGTGACGGTCGGCGGCGTTCACGCTATTGCCACCTCTGAGCTCGGCCCAAAGGCCGCGGCTTCGTCGTAACCATGCGGTCGATGGGGCAGCGCCAAATTGCTTCCTGCTCATCGCGTTGCGATAATACAGCGCGCTTATTGCGTCATCGTGTCCCCGGTCTCGGCTTCAATGCCCGGCTACTGGCTGCGGAGGCAGATGGGCGCCGGCGTCCCACCGACGACGATCGGTCTTTTCTCATGTAGCTGTCGGGGAAACGAGGCAGGTTTTCCGCCAGAACCCGCCAGTCGTCGCGCTCGCGTTCGCCTTCCTTGCGCGCACCGAACAACTGGATGATGATCTTGCCGTCGGACCCATATGCTTCGAGCGAGGTGACGTGACTGTCATTGGTCGGCTTGCGCACGGCCCAAACCTCACGGATTTGGTGGGTCCTGAGATGCAGCCGGAACGTTTCGTCCAGCACATGGATGCACGGCCCGATCTGCTTGACCGACTTGATTAAGCCGGAATGGGTCTGGATAGAACCTCGGTTGCCGACGAAGCACATGATCGGCAATTCGTCTTCGGCCGCACGCTGGAGCACGGCGCCAACTGCGGCATTGTCGAGCAGCCAAGCGTAATCCTGGCCGACCATGCGCAAAGCCTGGCAGCGGCTGAGCTTGAGCGTCTTTAGAAGGTTGACGTCAGTCAGCCGGCTCCAGTGCTCGCGTAGGTCGTCCACCGTGCCGGCCCAGTCCGCAGTCCTCGCGCCCAGGTCGGCTACTCTCGCCTTAAGCGACATGGTCGGCTCCTGGTTGGCGGATACGAGCTCGGCCACCAGCTTTCGATAGGCATGAAGGTTGGAGACCGGCCTGAGATGCACCTTATGCACTGCTGCGCCGGTGGCGTCGAAGAATTGCAAACTGCGCTGGATTCCGCCGCGATGGCGCCTTTCAACAGCGAAACCATACCTCCAAGCTTGCGGGAAGACGCGAAGGTCGAATTCGTCACCAAGGACCATGGCGTGATTGTTGCCGGTTATCACTCTGTTGAAGACGCCAATCTTTTCGTGCACGGCACCTTGATTGCGGGTCAGCGCCGTCACTTCGCCCACGAATTCGAGGCCCGTCAGAACGTGATTGACGCGCGGGTCGATGCGTGCCGCGCCGAAACCGCAATGGGCCGCGACCAGTTCCGCTTCCGAAATGGCCAATTGGGCTGCGAAATCACGCGCGGGAATGTTCGGACAGACTTCCCACGCACGCCGGATTTCGTTGGGCGACCGCTTCTTGCGCTGATCCATGTTTTTACCCCTGCCCCGTTCTTCTTTTGACGATCGATCGAAAAACGGGCCTCAGGGGTGTGCACGGCGGACGCGATCGATCGTCAGGCACATGCCAGTCGAATCCTGTCTCCGGGCGGTCAGCGGCCAATCGCCGGTAGAGAGCGATTGTTGGGTGGTCGGCGCCAATCGGCCGATCGAGCATTCGGGTACCACCGGCGGTGCTGCTTTCCCACTCAAGGCGGGTCTGATGGATCATATTGCTCTCCTTCGTTCTTCGATTGCGAGGGCAACCCAAAGGTGAATCGGCCGGCAATTTTGCCGCCGCAACGAAGGCTTCACAAAAATCGTGCCAGTTGCTCCGCGGCAAGCTCTGAACATCTTTGGCTCTGTTCATTGCTTTACGCGTGAGTGCATCGCGAACTCAGGCGCCCTTCCTGTGACGCGGACGCGACAAATCCGACAGTAAGTGTCGGTTGTCGGACGTCTCCCCAGCAATCGAGCATAAGAGACGTCGGGATGTCCTACGGTTTTTGACACGTCTTCCCTTTGGCACGGTCCATGCGAGATGATCCGCGAAAACGTCGGACCGAGGAGAAATCGAGCCATGATTACGCTCACCGACAACGCTGTTGCCGCCATCAAGGCCGCTCTTTACCGCGCCAGCGAGCCGGCGGAAGGATTTCGCATCATGGTCCATGCCGGCGGCTGCGCCGGCTTCCAATACTCAATGGGCCTGGAGAGCGTCTCACGTGAGGGCGATGCGATCATCGAGCGAGATGGGCTCAAGGTGTTCATGGATAGAGGCTCCCAACCCCATGCAGCCGGCATGACCGTGGACTTCGTCACTGGGCTCGAAACATCCGGCTTTGTTTTCGATAACCCCAATGCGCGTGAGACGTGCGGCTGCGGCAAGTCCTGCAAATGATTGCGAGGGAACAGGCTATGTTCGACTATAGCGACGCCAAGGAATACTGCGTCGAACCGGCACCGCCGGCGCTCTGGAACCGGCCGACACGCACTGTCGGCCCGGAACAATTGCGTTCGGTGATGCGCCAAATCGCGATCATCGATCGTTGCCGTGGGCAAGCAAACAAAATTGCCCGAAACAGCTGAATTCCCGGCAGATGCCGCCACCAAAGGGCAATGTCGACAGCGACCGGTCAGCCAAGCCATCGCTCGCCCGGCCGCCCACCTTACCAGATACGATATGCGCCAGAGGTTCAATGGCCCGCCTACCCTTGAATCATTTCAGCAGTTGAAGGATCACTCCCATGAACCCTGTCTATCTCGACAACAACGCAACGACGCGGGTTGATCCTGCAGTCGTTGGAGCGATGTTGCCTTTCTTTACGGAGCAATTTGGCAATCATTCGTCCATGCACGCCTATGGCGCATCGGTTGCTGAAGCCGTGAGAAAGGCGAGGCAACAGTTGCAAGCCCTCATCGGCGCGGGATTCGAGGACGAGATCATCTTCACCTCGGGCGGGACTGAAAGCGACAGTACAGCCATCCTTTCGGCGCTGGAGGTGATGCCCGACCGAACGGAAATAGTGACTTCCGCGGTTGAACATCCGGCCGTTCTGAAGTTGTGCGCGCACCTTGAAAAGACGCGCGGCGTCAAGGTGCACATTATCCCAGTCGATCACCACGGCCGGCTCGACCTGGACGCCTACAGAACCGCTCTCACTCCACAAGTGGCAATCGTCTCGATAATGTGGGCGAACAATGAGACCGGTACGATCTTTCCCGTGGTTAAGCTTGCCGATCTAGCCAGGGAAGTCGGCGCGCTTTTCCACACTGATGCAGTGCAGGCGGTCGGAAGGCTTCCGATTGAGCTGAAATCGACCGCGATCGACATGCTGTCGCTCTCCGCCCACAAGCTGCATGGTCCAAATGGGATAGGCGCGCTTTATGTAAGACGTGGCGTGCGCTTCTCCTCCATGATCAAGGGTGGGCACCAAGAGCGCGACCGGCGTGCAGGCACTGAAAACACACCCGGCATAGTCGGACTGGGCATGGCGGCCGAACTCGCCTTGAAATTCATGGACGAGACAAAACGAATAAAATGGTTGCGCGACCGCCTTGAGAACGGGATCATCCAGCGCATCCCAAACACATCCATCAACGGCGATCCGCAAGAGCGATTGCCAAACACTGCAAACATTGGATTCGAAGGTATCGAAGGCGATGCAATTCCAATTGTCCTGAGCCGGCTGGGAATCGCCTGTTCCGCCGGGTCCGCCTGTGCCTCTGGCTCACTGGAACCGAGCCATGTTCTGATCGCTATGAACGCGGCATGTGGGGCAGTCCGCTTCTCCTTGTCGCGTGACAACGGCGAAGATGACGTAGACCGCGTGCTTGAGGTCCTGCCTGCGATCACCGAGAAGCTACGGGCCGTTCCCAGTGCTGGACTGTGCGGGCGAGGTGCAGAACAGCTTCATTCCGGCCCGGGTCCGAGCGGCACAATAGCCGACGAGCCGTGAGGTCTTCCTCAACGTGACGACCCTGCGCAATGGAGAGCAGTCAAACTCGGGGTCGCCTTCACCACTTCAGAAAAGCTTGAGATCGCCAAGTCTCTTGCCCAGCCGCCGTGCCAGAGGTCGGCACGCCGTCAGCAATGTCACCAATGCATCGACACCACAATTACGCGCCGGGAGAATACAATGAACTGCTCCGCTGATAGCCGCCCGATCGATCGCACCGATATCCTAGCGCGACTGAAGGGCCTGTCGGCCGCGGAGGACTTCTTCGCCTGCCTTGGCGTCTCCTACGACCCGAAAGTGATGAATGTCTCGCGGCTCCATATCATGAAGCGCGTGGGCCAATACCTTGCCGAAGAAGATTTCTCCGGTCTGCCTAACCAGGTAATCGCCGCGCGGGTGCGCGCCAAGCTGGAACGCGCCTACGAAGATTTCGCGACTTCCTCGCCGCTCACGCAACGTGTGTTCAAGGTGCTAAGGGACCACGATCCAAACATATGTCCCGCACCTGGCCGCGCCTTCGTCCCGCTCGACTCTGCACTGAAGCGGTTCGGAAAGTAATGAGCCCGACACGGCTGCGACGCGACAATGTCGAGAAGTCGACAAATCCAGTCCTCATGACGCCTCCTCGGAAGCAAACGAAGCCACCTTCTGGAATAGAGGCAGGAAGACGACTTGGCATGAACGATGCAGGCAATGAGGCGAACCGCCAAGCACGAATCCGGACTGGGAGCTTAGAGAAACCGCCAATGCATATCGTAATCTGCATCAAGCAGGTGCCGGATTCGGCACAGATCCGCGTGCACCCGGTGACGAACACGATCATGCGTCAGGGTGTTCCGACCATCATCAATCCTTACGACCTGTTCGCCCTCGAAGAAGCGCTCAAACTGCGCGACGTTCATGGTGGCGAGGTTACTGTGCTCACAATGGGTCCGCCCATGGCGGAGGACTCGCTGCGAAAGGCGCTCGGTTACGGTGCTGACCGAGCAGTTCTCTTGACGGACCGCTATTTTGCCGGATCCGATACGCTGGCGACTTCCTTTGCTCTTTCGCAAGCAATCGCAAAAATTGGGGAGACTTTCGGCAGGCCGGACATCGTCTTCACCGGCAAGCAGACGATTGACGGCGATACCGCCCAGGTCGGACCGGGCATAGCCAAGCGCCTAGATTTATCGCAACTTACCTATGTCGCGAAGATTGCCTCCATCGATCTCGATACGCGAGAGATCGAAGTCGCGCGTCGCGCCGAAGGCGGCACCCAGTTGCTGAAGAGCAGACTCCCTTGCCTCATTACCATGCTGGAAGACACCAACGAAATCCGCCGGGGCTCGCTCCAGCAGGCTCTGTGCGCGGCGCGCAGGCAAGTCGTGAAGTGGACTGCAGCCGACGCCGGCATTGACGATCTCACCCGGTGCGGTCTGCGTGGCTCGCCTACAGTCGTCAAGCGTGTTTTCGCCCCCACCGCACGGGCAGAAAGGGCGGCGCAGATCGACACCGCGGAAAGGGGCTTGCAGGACATAGCCGATGAACTCATCGCCGATATCTTAACCCGCCGGCCGGCGCTGGAACATGAGCTGGCCTTCAACAGCGGCACGTGACGGCCAGGAGCAGAAAATGTCGACCGCAAGCCAAACCACCCCTCGCATTGCCCCCGGCCGTGCCGGTGTAAAGAAAGAACTTCCCGACCATTTCAAAGACTACCGGCACGTGTGGGTCTTCCTCGAGCTCGAACGCGGCAATGTGCATCCTGTATCATTCGAACTGCTGGGCGAAGGCCGCAAATTGGCCGACAAGCTTGAAGTCCAGCTCGCGGGCGTCGTGCTGGGACCGCCGGGCGAGATGGTCGAGGACGCTGTTGCCGAGGCCTTCGCTTACGGGGCGGATCTTGTCTACATCGTCGATGCGCCGCCGCTCGCCGACTACCGGAACGAGCCGTTCGCCAAGGCGCTCACGGATCTGGTCAATACCCATAAACCCGAAATCCTCCTTCTCGGCGCGACCACACTGGGCAGGGATCTTGCAGGCTCGGTAGCGACGACCCTGCAGACGGGGCTCACGGCCGACTGCACCGAACTTGATGTAGATTCCGACGGTTCACTCGCCGCGACCCGTCCGACTTTTGGTGGCTCATTGTTGTGTACGATCTATACACTAAATTACCGGCCGCAAATGGCGACGGTGCGACCAAGGGTCATGCCTATGCCGCAACGGGTGGATAAGCCGGTCGGGCGTGTCATGCGGCACAAGCTGTCGCTCGTTGAGGACGATATCGTCACCAAAGTCCTCGGCTTCCTACCGGATAACCAGTCGGCAATGGCAAATCTTGCCTATGCGGATGTCGTGGTTGCGGGAGGCCTCGGTCTCGGAGCGGCGGAGAACCTTCAGCTTGTGAAGAATCTTGCCCGAGCGATCGGCGCCGAGCATGGCTGTTCGCGCCCCTTGGTCCAGAAGGGCTGGATGCCGGCTGATCGACAGATTGGACAAACTGGCAAGACCATTCGACCGAAGCTTTACATCGCGGCCGGAATTTCCGGCGCCATCCAGCACCGAGTTGGGGTCGAGGGGGCCGATCTCATCGTCGCGATCAACACCGATCCGAACGCGCCGATTTTCGAGTTCGCCCACCTCGGGATCGTCACGGATGCAATCCGCTTCCTGCCCGCACTGACGGAAGCCTTCACCCGGCGGCTGTCGCCGCACAGTCGAGACAAGCTTGCGAGTTGAGGGAGAGGACATGATTGAACAATTCGATGCCATAGTGGTCGGAGCCGGCATGTCTGGAAACGCAGCTGCTTACACTTTGGCAAGCCAGGGGCTGAAGGTACTGCAGTTGGAGCGCGGGGAATATCCGGGCTCTAAGAACGTCCAGGGTGCCATAATGTACGCGAACATGCTGGAGAAGATCATCCCGGACTTCCGGGATGATGCGCCCCTCGAGCGGCACCTGGTCGAACAGCGACTTTGGGTGTTGGACGACACGTCTCACACCGGAATTCATTACCGGTCGGACGACTTCAATGAGGCGAAACCCAACCGCTACACGATCATTCGCGCCCAGTTCGACAAATGGTTTTCCCGCAAGGTGCGCGAGGCTGGCGCGACGGTCCTGTGTGAGACGACCGCGACGGAACTCGTCCGTGATGGCAATGGCAAGGTGATCGGCGTCCGCACAGACCGGGCTGGCGGAGTGGTCTTCGCGAATGTGGTCGTTCTCGCAGAAGGGGTGTCGGGATTGCTTGGCACTCGCGCAGGCCTGCGCGAGATGCCGAAGCCGGAGACCGTGGCGCTTGCCGTCAAGGAAATGCATTTCTTGCCCGAAGAGGTCATTGGCCAGCGGTTCGGGGTCAAGGGCGATGAAGGCTGCGTAATCGAGGCCGTGGGCACGATCTCTCGCAGCATGGCCGGGCTCGGCTTCCTTTACACCAACAAGGAGTCGATATCACTCGGCATCGGCTGCCTGGTCTCGGATTTCGCCGCGACGATGGAGAGCCCGTCCGCCCTCCTGGATGCGATGAAAAACCATCCTTCGATCCGGCCGCTGATCGCTGGCTCGGAGGTGAAAGAATATGCCGCCCATCTTATCCCCGAAGGTGGTTACAAGGCCATTCCGCAGCTCTTCGGCGACGGTTGGGTCATCGTCGGCGACGCAGCGCAACTGAACAATGCCATTCACCGTGAGGGTTCGAACCTTGCCATGACCTCGGGTCGTGTCGCGGCTGAGGCGATCATCAACGTCAAAAGCCGCAACGGTCCTATGACCAAAGCGAACCTTGCGCTCTACAAGACGATGCTGGATGACTCCTTTGTGATCAAGGATCTTAAGAAATACAAGGACATGCCAGCCTTGCTCCACACCAATTCCAGCAACTTTTTTGACAGCTATCCGCGGCTGATGTCGCATGCCGCTCAGAACTTCATGCGTGTCGACGGCACGCCGAAGATCGAGAAGGAAAAGAACACCACGGCCGCCTTCATCAACGCGCGCTCGCGCTGGGGGTTGGTCAGCGACGCGGTCCGCCTGGCATTGGCATGGCGCTGAAGAGGGTACAAGATGACGATCGCAGTGACGAAGGTTCGTGTCGAGGACAAACTTTACCAGAACCGCTATCTGGTCGATTCCGGCCGCCCCCATATTATAGTGCGACCGCACGACAAGCCAAGCGCGAACTTGCTTGCGTTGACCTACGTCTGTCCGGCGAAATGCTATGAGTTGAATGACAAGGGTCAAGTCGAGATCACCGCCGACGGCTGCATGGAATGCGGCACCTGCCGGATATTGTGCGAGAAAGGCGGCGACATCGAGTGGAACTATCCGCGCGGCGGCTTTGGTGTCCTGTTCAAGTTCGGATGATCAGCCGGGACCGTGCCAAGAGCATGCCGGCAGCGAGCAACTGCGGCACACCATGAGCCTCTCCATCCACTTGCAAAGAGCTAGTGAATATTGGCCTTTCGCAATTCAAATTTCCTTGACTCGTTAGCGGTGTCCTCAGGCCACGGCGCTGCCCTGTGCGCCGGACTTACCACCGGTCACGTGGTCGAGCCCCTTTGGGACAACGCCCGGCCATCGTGCCGGATGGCAGCCACAACGGCCGGTGAGCAAGTGGAACGGCACAACCCATGGCAAAGACGTATGTGCTAGTGCATGGTGCCTGGCATGGCGGATGGTGTTGGCGGGACGTGGCTGCCAATCTTCGCAAGATGGGATGCCACGTGACCACGCCGACCAGGTGTCGGCGAACGCGCACGTTTGCTGTGCAAGGACATCACGCCCGACACATTCGTGACCGACATCGTCAACCACATTGTGACGGAAGAGCTGAGCGATGTGATCCTTGTCGGTCACAGTCTAGGCGGCATCAGCATCACCGGCGCCGCCGACCGGATACCCGACCATATCAGCCATCTCGTTTATCTCGACAGCGCCATCGTCGAGAGCGGTCAAAGTGTATTCAGCACCATGCCCCCCGACATCGTCGCGGCCCGTCGAAAATTGGTTGCGGAGGAAGGACGGGGTATCTTCATGCCGACTCCGCCGCCAACAGCATTCGGCATTCCCGAGGGACACTCGCTCACGGACTGGGTGCGGCGCCGGATAACACCGCATCCGGCAGGCACCTACGAAAGCGGACTTAAGCTCGAGCACCCGCTCGGCAACGGCAGACCCCGAACCTATGTCGTCTGCACTAATCCACTCCACCCGCCGATGGCGGGAGCGCGAGAATGGGTCGCGAAGCAGGATGGCTGGGCGTGGCAGGAACTCGCCACTGGCCACGACGCAATGATCCTCGCGCCGACGGAAGTTGCTCTCCTTCTTAGCGCAGTCGGCTGAGGAACCAAGTAGGGTGAGCGGCGGCCGATTCTCAGGCCGTGGCCTTGAGCTCTGGTGCACGGATAGGCCCAACGGGTCGTTCCGGTGGCGCCACCGAAACCACTAGGCGGGAGTGGCCTGTCCTGCCGACGTCGCAAGCTTGCGAGCGTTCCGCCGCGGCCGCAGCCCGTAGCGCCGGGCAACCTCCGAGATCACCGCGTCGGCTCCAGGGTCTCGGAATGACTCCGTGCCTTGTCGTCCATCGACCAATGCCGCCGACCAACAGCGCCGTTGATCACCCTCGAAAACGCCGAGGCTGCCGCTCAGGGTCAATCGTAAGTTCAAGTTCAGACACAAGCCGATCTCCGATCCACCTCAGAATCGGCAGGCCCACAGATCGCGGGTCCTCCTGGAAGGACACAGCGCTTACCCTTGAAATATGGAGAACCATGGCTTTGCGCCGTCGGCAGTTGAGCTGATCTCGCAATGCTATTTCCCCGGCAACGTCCGAGCCGGAGAACTGCGTGCTTGGCGTTCTCCTCTGGAAGGAACCAATCTTTCGGAACGTGGCAATGTCATCGACGAGCTCTCACGGGCCAGCACGATGCCGGTTCGGCGCATCGGCGCCCCCTGAACACGAGATAGCCACTTGCGATTCTAACGATACGGCCGGACGGGGGCTGAGACCGCGGCGGACGGAGCGTGACGGCTGATCGACACAATGGAGAAGGCCGGCTGGGTTCAGGCTAATGCGGCTCGAATTCTCGGCCTCAAGCTGCGACAAGTCGGCTAGGCGATACGCCGGCATAGTATCGAGGTGAAGGAAATTCTAAGAGCCTGATGAGCCAATCGTCAGGCCAGTGGTCTTGCGCGCCCTGTGCGCGACAAGGAGTGCTTCGTGCTTCTGAACGGATTTGGACTTGCACTGTCGCAAGCAGGACAAAATTGTGTCGCGCCGGCCTGACACAATGCGATATCGACCCGAATAGTGAACTGAAGCCGCTTTTTTCAGTTGGTATGGCTCTTGCACCTTGAACCGCGACGTTACCAGCAACGGAGCCGTTTGATGTCCTCACCGACAGTTTCGATTGAGGGGCCGACTAGCACGACATCCGAGGGTTTTCTGGCAGCCGCGAAATCCGGTGGCTGCGCATCGTCCTCCTACGGCTCGTCGCCGACCAGCCCGGGCGAAGGGGATCCGGCTATTTGGGAAAGGATCAAGGATCACCCCTGCTTTTCGGAGGAAGCGCATCATTATTTCGCGCGTATGCATGTGGCGGTCGCGCCGGCTTGCAATGTCCAGTGCAACTATTGCAATCGCAAATACGATTGCGCCAACGAGAGCCGGCCTGGTGTTGTGTCTGAGAAGTTGACGCCCGACCAAGCGCTACGCAAGGTCATCGCCGTTGCCAACAAAGTTCCGCAGCTTTCGGTTCTTGGCATCGCTGGGCCGGGGGATGCCTGTTACGATTGGGAGAAAACGAAGGCAACGCTCGACCGCGTCATCAGGGAAATCCCCGACATAAAGCTGTGCGTCTCCACTAATGGGCTCGTGCTGCCGGACCATGTCGCCGAGCTTGCCGAAATGAATGTTGATCACGTGACGGTCACCATCAACATGGTCGACCCGGAAGTCGGCGCGAAGATCTATCCATGGATCTTTTATGAAAATCGCCGCTACTTCGGCATCGAAGCCGCTCGAATCTTGCACGCGCGGCAGATGCTGGGCCTGGAGATGCTGAGCGCGCGCGGCATCCTCACCAAAATCAACTCGGTGATGATTCCTGGAGTGAACGACCAGCACCTGTTTGAGGTGAACAAAATGGTCAGGGAGCGGGGCGCGTTTCTGCACAACGTGATGCCTCTGATTTCGGACCCGGCGCACGGTACCCACTACGGACTCATCGGGCAGCGCGGCCCAACGGCAATGGAGATGATGGCTCTTCAGGATCGACTTGAAGGTGGCGCCAAGTTGATGCGCCACTGCCGGCAGTGCCGGGCAGATGCTGTCGGCCTGCTCGGTGAAGATCGTGGCCAGGAATTCACGCTGGACGGGATTCCCGACGATGTCGCCTACGATGCTGGCAAGCGTCAGGCCTATCGGCAGGTGGTCGCACACGAGCGCCGTGATCATGAGGCGGCGAGGAGCGAGGCCATCGGTATGGTCAAGGCAACAGACTCCGAAAAGTCGCTTCTGGTTGCGGTGGCCACTAAGGGAGGTGGACGGGTCAACGAACACTTCGGCCACGCGAAGGAATTCCAGGTTTATGAAGTCTCGCCTAGAGGGATCAGCTTGGTCGGGCATCGGAAGGTCGAGCGGTATTGCCTCGGAGGCGGGGGCGAAGACGCCATCCTCGAGGGCGTCATCGCAGCGCTCGAAGGCATACACATAGTGCTATGCGCCAAGATCGGAAATCGCCCGAAGGAACAACTCTCGCGAGCTGGACTGCGCGTAACCGACGCCTATGGCCATGACTACATCGAGACCGCAGTCAGCGCACTTTACGCGGCAGAGTTTGGGATCAGACCACTAGCGGCGACGGCCTGAGCCGTCTCGTCCGATAACCAGGAGTTAGAATGGCTTTAAAGATCATCGCATCCCAATGTACCCAATGCGGGGCCTGCGAGTTCGAATGTCCTTCGGAAGCGATCAAGTTCAAGGGCGACGCCTATGTGATCGATCCAAACAAGTGCACCGAATGCAAGGAGGCCTTCGATACGCAGCAATGCGTGTCGGTCTGTCCGGTACCGAAAACCTGCGTTCCCGCTTGATTCCTACCGAAACGGTCGGGTTCGCCGCACGACGACGCCTGCAACCCGCGACCACAACAAAAGCCTCGAGAAAGGAATGGACAGCATGTGGTCCAGACGCGAACAGGAGGTCGAAATCGGCAGACCGCCACGGTTCATGCAGGGTGAGCGGGTCCGTGCGATACGCCACATAAAAAACGACGGCACCTATCCCGGCAAGGAGATCGGCGAAAACCTCGTGCGGAAGGGCGACGAAGGCTACGTGCGCGACATTGGAACCTTTCTCCAGCAATTCTTCATCTATGCGGTCGAATGGATCGATCGTGGCACGGTCGTCGGCATGCGAGCGCGCGAACTCATTAGCCTCGACAAAGTCGAGGTTCCCTGCGGAGCTGAAGGCATTTCCAACGGGGGAACAGCCGGATGAAAGTAATGATTCGCAGGACCGCTACTGGCTTGTCGGCTTATGTCCCCAAGAAGGATCTCGAAGAGCCGATCACCGAGATTGAGAACGCTGACTTATGGGGCGGGACCGTGACGCTCAGGAACGGTTGGCGGCTCATGCTGCCCGACCTTCCGCGCGACACGCGTTTGCCGATCACCGTCGAGGCGATGAAGATTTCCGACGGGGCCTGATGCCGGTGGGTTCAGTGGCGGAGAGGAAACGCGTATGAACACGATGCTGAGCTGGGACCATCTCGTCGTCGTCCGGGGCAGTTTTGCCAAAAAACTGATTGACCTGCTGAACGGCGCTCTCAAGGCCGATCGAGTGATCCCCTATCTCGGTCCTGGTCTTCTGCAGCTTAACCCACCGGAATCACCTGTACCTTGCACCCCTGAAGATGTCGCCGCGGCCCTCAACAAGCGGGCGCCTGCCCCTTCCAGGATTCGCACCAATATGTGGTCGGTCGCGCAGTTTATCGAGCAGCGCCGACATCGTCGGACTCTCCAAGCGTGGATGGCGGAGATATTCGCAGCCCCCGCCGAGCCGACCGTTCTTCACGCCTGGCTCGCAACCCTTCAACTGTCTGTCATCATCGACAGCTGGTACGATGGCGCCATGCGAGCAGCCCTTGCAGAGGCCGGCCAAACAGACGTTGTCGAGATACAAGGAACGACGCGCGCGACCGGAATCGGTAACATCTGGACGAGAACTTACGATTTGTCAGGAACAGAACTCGAGGCCGAACAAGTGGCTAGGACGGTGCTCTATGCGCCGCACGGCAGCGTCAGGCCGGCGGCAAACTTCCTCGTGGCTGATTCCGATTACGTCGAAGTCCTAACCGAAATTGATATCCAGACGCCGATCCCGGACGCGGTGAAGCAACGGCGCGTCAACCGGGGTTTTTTCTTCGTGGGCTGCCGCTTCAACGATCAGATGCTGCGCACATATGCCAGACAGCTGATGAAGCGCTCCACTGGCCCACATTTTGCGGTGATCGATTCGGCTACGCTGACCAGAAACGAACGTCGTTTCCTTGCCGAAGGCGCAATCACGGTCATCGACATGCCGATCCGCAACGCCGCGGCTCGCCTCGTCGGGGTCGATGCTAGCCAGGATTAATGGCCGGCGATTGCTGGTGAGTCGCTGCTTGCCTCCAAGGGCGAAAACTCAGTTGGGAATACATTCGTGAGTAGTAATGCTAGTGGCAGCACAACGTAGGCTCTGAATTCGTTGGGCGATGTGAAAGGGTCCGCTGCTGCGGGACGTGAGCACGTTGCGGCGGCATTACGCACATGATCTTGTGACCCCCGTGGCAAAAGAACTGAAGCGCCCGAGTCGCGACAACATATGCAGCGCTCAATGGCTTCGACAAAAATTCGGCACAGTTTCGACAGTTCGCATGCACCTCCAGGGTCAACGAGGTTGATTATGCCTGTTTATGTGGGTCGGCCACGCGAGCAGGAATTCCCACTACCTTTGCCCCGGCGGGAACATCTCGTGTGACCACGCAGCCAGCGCCTACCACTGCATTATCACCAATCGTGACGCCAGGCAGAATGATTGCTCCACCGCCGATCCAGACACGGCTGCCAATGTGAACAGGACGCCCGACCTGCAGGCCGGCCTGCCGCTGCTCGGCATCATGTGGATGATCGGCGGTATAAATCTGCACAGCAGGCCCAATTGCCGTTCCTTGCCCGATTTTGACCTCTACCACGTCAAGAATAACGCAGTTGAAGTTGATGTAGGCATTGGCTCCAATGCGGATATTGAATCCGTAGTCGCAAAAAAAGGGCGGACGGATGACCGTTCCGCGCCCAACCTCTCCCAGCCGCTCGGACAAAAGCTCATGCCAATGCCCCGTGGTCTGCCCCAGCGTATCATTGTACCGCTTGAGCCAAGCCCCGGTGGCCAACAGGTCAGCTTGGATCTCCGGATCCGCCGCATTGTAAAACTCGCCTGCGAGCATCTTTTCTTTTTGGCTACGCATCATAGTCTCCCGTCAGGTCGTGTCCCGTACAGTGATGCAGGAACGCACATCAAACTGCCTCGGCAACTTTGTAACTCGGTCTTGCCGGGCGCGCGGTCGGTCACGAGCCGGGGCGACAGTTTCGTCTCGACCAACTTCCGCGAATTTGGATATCGCAGATCAACCGGTCGCAGGGGCCAATACCTGACGAGGTCGGCAACTGTCCAGCGGTCGAACTCACTTTCATGCCCATCTCAGATTGCGTGATATCGAGCGGTAAGCCATCAGCTAATGTATCGACCAGGTCCCGCCAGCGGAGATCTGCGCGTCGCCTCTACGCATGCTGGCGTGTCACCAATAATACATCGATTATTTCTGGATCCAGGCACGTCGAATTGATTTGCCTTGCGGTGTAGAGCGAAGTTACTAGCCATAGGATTACTCCTTTTTAGTTTGTCAGTCGCAGAGCCCCAGTATGACTACGTGGTAGAAAGCACACGGCCGGAATCTTGGCAGCGCTGTTCACACCCACTTCGTAAGCCTGGCCGATGGGCTCGCCAGAGCACCAATGCTTGACCTGCTCCAGCTCTTGCTCGGCGGGTTGTTTCAGAGACGCTTGATCTCGATACCGCGTTTTCTCAGCACGTAGCCGATCTGGCGCGGGGTCAAACCGAGCAGGCGCGCCGCCTTTGCCTGCACCCAGCCACACTTTTCCATGGCAGCAATGACCGTATCGGCATCGGGCACCCTACCACGACTCGTGGCAGGGCCTATCGGCGCTTGCCCGTCGCCGACGGGCGGGGCGGCACAGGCGGCGGAAGGCTGGATCGTAGTCGACTTCTCTGACGTCGGCGGTCCGTTCTTCCACAGCGCCGCGGCCAAGCACTGATCCGCGTAACAGGCAAAGTCAGTTCTGAGGATTGATGGACCCGTCGCCAGAACTGCCGTCCGTTGAACGCAGTTTTCGAGCTCTCGGATGTTGCCTGGAAATTCGCAGTTCATTAGCACCTCAATCGCTTCGGGAGCGAAGGTCAGCGTGTGATCATTCTCAGTATTGAAATTCTTGAGAAACTGAGCGGCCAAGAGCGGAATATCACCTCGCCTTTCGCGCAATGCCGGCACGCGTAAAGTGACGACGTTGATGCGATAATAGAGGTCTTGCCGGAACTCCTTGCGTTGAACTGCCGTTTCCAAGTCCCTGTTCGTTGCGGCAATCACGCGAACATCAACTTTAATGGTGTGGTTGCTGCCGACGCGCTCAAACTCCTGCTCCTGCAGGACACGCAGCAGCTTAGCCTGGAACGAACCTGATATTTCGCCAATCTCGTCCAGAAACAATGTGCCTTTGTCGGCAGCCTCAAAGCGCCCCTTGCGCAAACTGCTCGCGTCGGTGAAGGCACCCTTCTCATGACCGAACAAGTCAGATTCCAGAAGCGTCTCGGTGAGCGCCGCGCAATTGACCTTGATGAAGGGCTGCTTGGCGCGAGGCGAGAGCTCGTGAATGGCTTTGGCAACCAGCTCCTTACCGGTTCCGGATTCACCTCGCAACAGGACCGTAGTCTTCGCCTTGGCCACCTTGACAAGGTGCTCACGCAGCTTGCGCAGCGCCTGACTATCGCCAAGCATCTCCTTGCTGATCTTTTTACGTTCCATTTGGCAGCCCATCCCACTCCGCCACCCGCCGGTAGAACTGCACTGGACGGTGAGCTGTGTTGTATTTCGTCATCATCATTCTCGATCTCACCTTTGTTGCTTCGAAATTTTCGGCGCGCGGACGCCCTCGGCAAATGGCAATGGCGCCTGAGCATCGTTGCCTTTCACCAGGACGAGCGTCTTCCTCCGCGCGGGCGCTCGCAATATGCGGTTTGCGCAGGCCTTTACTCGACCGGTCGCTGTTCTGTCCGGCTTCTGCCGCACCGCAGCCTGCAAACTCATCCTTGACAAGAAAGGAGGGGAGTCAACCGAGCTCTCCTTGCATTTATGCAAGGAAAATTGTCAGTTTGATAGAATTCTATCAAAACGGCAGAAACGCCCCGCCCCAGTTTGGCTGTACCTGCGGCGTTCAGCGTACGTGACGACATGTGCGGACTTGTCCCAATTGCCATCCGAGTTGTGCGGAACAGTAGCTGCTGCGCTGTTCGCTTCAACCGCGTGAGGCCGGAGACAGTAGAGACGGCGGCTCGTCGAGCGAGGTTTCATTGTTCGGCTACTAAACCGGCTGTCCTTTGGTGGGAGTTGGTTTCGCCCAAGTTCTGGGCCTGGGGGCGTCTAGCCCGTTTCGCCGCACAGGCTCCTTCCACATCGTCGAGGCCGAGAAGGAGGGACCCCACAGCTCTCCCTGTATCACAATGCCCCGCCCCTCAAGCAGCTAGATACGACAGGTGACCTCAAATGAGGCGTCTTGCATGGCTTCTACACCTGCCTGAATGCCAGAACTGCGTTCGTACCGCCCATGGCGAAGGCGTTGCTCATGGCGACGCGCACCTTG
>NZ_RZOS01000689.1:0-2110 GCF_004022605.1 Mesorhizobium sp. M4B.F.Ca.ET.089.01.1.1 | reverse complement strand
CCGTCAGGGCGGCCGACTTTAACGACCAGGCCTCGCTGGAAGAGGCTTTCAAGGGCGCCGACCGCGTGCTGATCATCTCGACCGGCGACCTCGACCTCAAGAGCGACCGGCGCCTGAAGCAGCATCAGGCGGCGGTGGCCGCAGCCAAGGCGGCCGGCGTCTCCCACCTGCTCTACACCTCGATGCCCAATCCGGAGCCGGGTTCGCCGGTGCTGTTTGCCGGCGACCACTACGGCACCGAACAGGCGATCAAGGCGAGCGGTATCGCCTACACGATCTTCCGCAACGGCTGGTACCAGGAGAACCTGTTCCTGGCGCTGCCGCACGCAATTGCCTCGGGCAAGTGGTATACGTCGGCGGGCGAAGGGCGCATCGCCCATGGCGCGCGCGACGACATGGCCGCCGCGATCGCCGCCGGCCTCGCCTCCGGCTCGACCGACAGCCGGATCCACACGCTGACCGGCCCGCAAGCCTATACGACGACAGAGATCGCCGCCCTCGTCAGCGAGGTCACCGGCAAACAGCTGGAAGTCATTCAGTTGCCCGACGAGGCCCTGACCGAGGGCGTGAAGGCGGCCGGCGTTCCCGAGGAATTCGCCCGCGTCATCGTTTCCTTCGACGCCAACACCCGCTCCGGCCGCATCTCCATGGTGACGGACGCGATCGAGACACTGTCGGGACGCAAGCCGAAGTCGCTGAAGCAGTTCCTCGAAGCCAACAAGGCCGCGCTCGCCGGCTAGAGCGACGCATTCTGTGCGAAGGCCGTGCCGTGCGGCACGGCCTTTTGCTCCGCTGTTAGATGGCGACTTGCGTGCCGATCTCCACCACGCGCCCCGTCGGAATCTGGAAATACTCCGTGGCATCGGCCGCCGTGCGCGCCAGGCCGATGAACAGCCTGTCCTGCCACACCGGCATGCCGGAATTGGGCGAAGCTTTCAGCGAGCGCCGCGACAGGAAGAACGACGTCGTCATGATGTCGAACTTCCAGCCCTGCTTGCGGCAGATCGCCAGCGCGCGCGGGATGTTCGGCTGCTCCATGTAGCCGAAGGTCAGCGTCACCCGCATGAACAGCTCGTTGACCGTCTCCATCTTGACGCGGTCGCTGTCAGGCACCACTGGCTGCGGCGCCGTCACCACCGACAGGATGACGTTCTGCTCGTGCAGCACCTTGTAGTGTTTCAGGCTGTGCATCAGCGCGGTCGGCGCGCTCAAGGGATCGCTGGTCAGGAACACGGCCGTGCCGGACACCAGTTGCGGCTTCTTCTTCAGCAAATTGCCGGCCAGGAAATCGAGCGGGATCTCGTTGCGGCGGGTCTTGTCGAACAGGTAGCGGCTGCCCCGCACCCACGTCCACATGGCCAGGATGATCGTGAAGGCCACCGCCAGCGACGCCCAGCCGCCCTCGAACACCTTGACGATGTTGGAGGCGAAGAAGCCGACGTCGATGAAGGCGAACAGCGCCGTCATCGATACAGCCACCCAAAGCTGCCACTTCCAGATGCGCGTCATGACGACATAGAGCAGCACCGTCGTCACCAGCATGTTGCCGGTCACCGAGATGCCGTAGGCCGAGGCGAGCTTGCTGGATTCGCCGAAACCGACCACCAAAAGCATCACCACCAGCGCCAGCAGCAGATTGACGCGCGGCATGTAGATCTGGCCGGACTGCTTTTCCGACGTGTGCAGGATCTCGAGCCTCGGCAGCATGTTGAGCTGCACCGCCTGCCTGGTCAGCGAAAAGGCGCCGGAGATCACCGCCTGGCTGGCGATCACGGTGGCGGCGGTCGCCAGCACCACCATCGGGATCAGCGTCCAGCCCTGGTTCATCTCGAAGAAGGGATGGCCGACGGTGCCGCCATTGGCGAGCACGAAGGCGCCTTGGCCGACATAGTTGAGCAGCAGGCAGGGAAACACGACCGACAGCCAGGCGAGCACGATCGGCTTACGCCCGAAATGGCCGAGGTCGGCATAGAGCGCCTCGGCGCCGGTGACGGCGAGGAAGATGGCACCGATGGTGACGAAGGCCACATCTGGCGAATTGATCAGGAAGGCGACGATGTAATGCGGGCTGACCGCCAGCAGGATTTCGGGGTCGGCGATGATATGGTTG
>NZ_RZOS01000688.1:0-2110 GCF_004022605.1 Mesorhizobium sp. M4B.F.Ca.ET.089.01.1.1 | reverse complement strand
CAGTCGAGGCGAGATCATTGGCATGGCCGTTGGCAAGCTTCGCCATCAGATCGGCGGTGGCCGGCGCCACCACCAGCAGGTCGGCCTCGCGCGACAGGCGGATATGGCCGACATCATGCTCGTCATTGCGGTCGAACAGTTCGGTGAAGACATGGTCGGCCGAAAGCGCGCCGGCCGAAAGCGTGGTGACGAACTCCTGCGCCGCCGCGGTCATCACCACCCGCACCGCCGCGCCGCGCTCGCGCAGGCGGCGGATCAGGTCGAGCGCCTTGTAGGCGGCAATGCCGCCGCCGATGATGAGCAGGATGCGCTTGCCGGAGAGGCTGCCTCGCAGGGCAGCCTTGCCTGATGCGGCGACAATGGGCGTCGCCTGCTGGCGCGAGCCTGCCAGTTCGTGCAGCGTCTTCTCGATCTGGTCGAGGCGGCCGACGGATCCAACTTGACCTTCGACCGAGGCCCGAAGCATCACCCGCGCCTGTTCCTCCATCGAGCGGTCGTTTTCGGCCGCCAGCCGGCGCAGCAGGTCCTTGATTTCGTCGTCAAGATTGCGAATCGTGATGCTGGCCATGTGATTGCACTCTGCTTGGCATCTCTGGTTGCAATGATAGCAATGCAATCAAGAGAGGGCAACCTGACCGCTAGGCGAGCTTCCACACGATATAGAGCAGCGTCAGCGCGATCACCCACAGGGCCACGCGGCCTGAGCGGGTATGGCGTGCCTCGGCCTTGCCGATGGCGCGTGCCGTCGCCTCGTCGAAGCGCAGCCCGTGCTCGGCCATCAGGTCGATCTCGCGCGACAGCCGCTCGGTGCGGGCGGCGATATCTGGAGCCTGGCGGGCCAGTGCCAGCAGCGCCTTTGTGCCGTCGCGCGCATCGACAAGGAGGCCGCGCGGGCCGAGATTGCCGGCGATCCAGTCGCCGACCACCGGCTCGGATGTCTTCCACATGTTGAAGGCCGGATCGAGCGTGCGGGCGACGCCCTCGACCACCACCATGGTCTTCTGCAGCAGGATCAGCTCGGGCCGGGTCGCCATGTCGAACAGTTCGGTGACCTCGAACAGCAGCGTCAACAGCTTGGCCATCGAGATGGTTTCCGCCGGCTGGCCGTGGATCGGCTCGCCGATGGCGCGGATCGCTTGCGCGAAGGCCGAGACATTGTGCTGGCGCGGCACATAACCGGCCTCGAAATGCACCTCGGCGACGCGCTGATAGTCGCGCACGATGAAGCCGTAAAGGATCTCGGCGAGGAAGCGGCGCTCCTTCTTGCCGAGCCGGCCGGCAATGCCGAGATCGACGGCGACGATGGTGCCGTCGGCCTCGACGAACAGATTGCCCGGATGCATGTCGGCATGGAAGAAGCCGTCGCGCAGCGTATGGCGCAGGAACGACTGGATGAGGTTGGTGGCGATCGCCTTGAGATCGTGACCTGCCTCCACGAGGCCGGCAATGTCGTTCATCTTGACACCGTCGACCCACTCCATGGTCAAGACGTCGCGGCCGGTCCGCTCCCAGTCGACCGAGGGCACGCGGAAGCCCGGATCGTCCCTGGTGTTCTCGCCGAGCTCGGACAGCGCCGCCGCCTCGAGCCTGAGATCCATCTCGATCTTGGTGGTCTGCGCCAGCGTCTCGGTTACCTCGACCGGCCGCAGGCGGCGCGACGAGGGGATGTATTTTTCCTGCAGGCGGGCGGCGAGGAAATAGCTTTCGAGATCGTGGAAGAAGCGCCGCCGCACGCCAGGCCGGATGACCTTCACCGCCACCCGGGTAGCAACCCCTTCCTTCACCGTCTCGGCGTTGTGCACCTGGGCGATCGAGGCGGCGGCGACGGCGCCGTCGAAGCTGGCGTAGAGATCGCCGATCTTGCGCCCGAGCGAGGCCTCGATGGCGGCGATCGCCTCGGCCTGCGGGAACGTATGCATCTTGTCCTGGAGAAGCGCGAGGTCGAGCGCCATGTCGTTGCCGACGACGTCTGGCCGTGTCGCCAGGAACTGGCCGAGCTTGACGTAGGACGGCCCCAGGCGCACCACCGCCTTGGCCAGCCGGTCGCCGCGCTTATAGGCAAGCGCGCTGCGGCGGGTGAACAGCCGCGCCATGCGCCAGCCGAATTTCG
>NZ_RZOS01000687.1:0-2119 GCF_004022605.1 Mesorhizobium sp. M4B.F.Ca.ET.089.01.1.1 | reverse complement strand
CACGCCGGGCTTCATCTCGGCGGCCGAGTTCGTCGCCGGCGCCTTCCTCTCGGTCGATCTCGACTTCCGCGCTTTGCCCGGCATCTATGTCGGCATCGTCATGGGCCGGCACGCCGGCTTCCTGACCGCGGCCGCCGCCGCCTGGCAGCTCGATCCCGACAGCGGCCCGCATCTGGTCTACGTGCCGGAGCGCGCCTTCTCGGCGAAGCGTTTCATCGACGACGTGCGGGCTACGCTCGACCGCCACAAGCGCTGCATCGTTGCCGTCTCCGAAGGCGTCAGCACCGCCGACGGCAAGGCGCTGGTCGAGAGCCTGGTGCCGCCAGAGAAGCTCGAACGCGACCAGCACGGCAACGTCAAGCTGTCGGGCAGCGACCTGACGGCCGCGTTGGAGCGCGCGCTGGCCGAAGGCCTGCCGGGCAAGCGGGCGCGCGTCGATGCGCTGGGCTACATGCCGCGCGGCTACATCGGTGCGATCAATGCCGTCGACGCCAAAGAGGCCTTCGACGCCGGCGCCTTCGCCGTCGAGGTCGCCGGGCAGGGCGGCGGCTCGGTGGCGCTGCAGTATGACGGTTCCAAAACCGTGCTGAAGAAAGTGCCGCTGAAGAACGTCGCAGGCAAGACGCGCCACATGCCCGACGATTTCATGCAGCCCGACGCCAACAAGCTCTCGGATGCCGGCATGGCCTACCTCAAGCGGCTGGTGCCGGAGAAATACAAGGTCGGGAAGCCCTTCGTCTGATGGGCGACCTGGTGGTGGGCGACTGGTTCGGCAAGGCCATCGTCGACGCCAGGACAACAATGCTGACCGAGCCGTTCGTGCACGATTTCGTACGCGCCAACATCTGGCATCTCAAGGGCCGCGATGCCGACCTTCTGATCGACACCGGCATGGGCATCCAGCCGCTGGCGCCCGAGATCGACACGCCAGCCGGCAAGCCGCTGATCGTCGTCGCCACGCATATCCATCTCGACCATGTCGGCTCGCTGCATGAGTTCCCGCTGCGGGCCGGGCCGAAGATGAGCGCGGCGCAGTTCGAGAGCATGGATGAGGCCGTCACCTATGCCTACATGTTCCACAATCTCGACGGCGCCGTTTCCAAATTGCCGGCGCCCGGCTGGAAGGCAGCCGATTATCGGATACCACCGGCGCCGCTGACGCGCGCGCTTGACGAGGACGACATCGTCGATCTCGGCGACCGCCGGTTCCGCGTCCTGCATCTGCCGGGACATTCGCCCGATTCGATCGCGCTGTTCGACGAGGCCGACGGGTTGTTGTTTGCCGGCGATGCCATCTATGACGGCATGCTGATCGACGATTTGCCGGATTCCGATCGCGCCGCCTATTGCCGCACCATGCGGCGCCTGCTCGACCTGCCGATCAGCATCGGCCATGGCGGTCATGGACCGAGCTTCGACGGCGCGCGGATGCGCGAGATCGCCTCGGCGTATCTGCGCCGCAGAGGCGCTGCGTGAGGTCTCCCTGATATTAAATCTTCGTAAGGTCGCGCCAAAACCCTAATTCGGGCCGATCCACGCCCTAGATGCAGGCGGTCGATCCGGCCGGCTGCCATGCATGGCGAGACACGCAGTCCCGGTCGCCGACACGCCGGCGGGCGCCTCGCTTGAGCCGCTCGCGGCGAGGCATCAACTCTCGCCCGGACAGAAACGACCATGTCACCCCAGAGCATAATTCGTAGACATCGCGTCGCGGCCCTGCTGGGCGCTGCGCTGATCATCTCCCCCTTCGTCGTGTCCTTCGCCCAAAGCGCGGGCGGCATCGGCGCGAGCAACACCGTCGCCACGACCCAGACCCCGGTTGCCGGAATCACGGCGCCCAACGGCTCGTTCGCGCCGATCGTGGCCGCCGACAAGCCGGCGGTGGTGACCGTCACCACCGTCATGAAGGCGCAGCCGGAGACGATGAGCGAGGACCAGCCCTTCGACGGCGGCTCGCCCTTCGACGACTATTTCCGCCAGTTCTTCGGCGACCAGGGCGTGCCGATGCCCAAGACGCCGCCGCAGCAGTCACAGCGCGCCGAGGCGCTGGGGTCCGGCTTCATCATCGGCGCCGACGGCACCATCGTCACCAACAACCATGTCATCGACGGCGCCACGT
>NZ_RZOS01000686.1:0-2127 GCF_004022605.1 Mesorhizobium sp. M4B.F.Ca.ET.089.01.1.1 | reverse complement strand
GTCCATGCGTGCCTCGGCCGGCGAAAATTCGTCAGCGAGGTAAGGGGTGATCGGACGCGCCGGTCAAGCCCCGGCGCGACGCAGGCGATGGGCCATCCGCGATAGATCGCCGTCGCCGAAAATGCCGTCCAGCATGCGGAGCAACTCGCGCGCGGCTTCCGACTTGCAGGAATAGTAGATCATCTGCCGGTCGCGACGGGTCTCGACGAGGTCGAGTCCGCGCAGCTTCGCCAGATGCTGAGACAGGGCGGACTGGCTCAGCTGGACCTTTTCGGCGATGGCGCCGACCGACATTTCGCCGTCGACCAGATAGCTCATGATCAACAGCCGTTTCTCGTTGCCCATGAGCGTCAGAAACGTGGCTGCCGATTCGGCGTTTGCGATTAGCTTGCTCGAGATCATCGATGCCCCATGCTTTTCAGCTCATCCAGACGCTATGGGGGCAATAGCGTCTGATTCCATAAACTCACGTGTGGGTGCGCGCTCGTGAATCAGCGTCACACCAAAAGGGTAGAACATTTCTTCCAAATCTCAAGACTTGCTTTTGATTCTAGGCGATTAACTATCGCCCTTGTGAATAGCCGGCGGCGCGACCGGTCTTTGCCATGTCGACCAGCACCGTTCGCAGATCGCGCGCGGCCTTCAGCGGTTCAGGAAAGAACACCCGGCATAGGCTATCGCCAGCCGCAAGGTCCATGCCTTCGGCGTCGAAGCCGGTGGCGACCCAGCCGTCACCCTCGGCCCTGGCGAAATGACGCGCATAGACGGCGATCGCGTCGAGATGGTCGGCATTCATGTGGTCGAGTGCCGATTGCTCGCCTGCGGCCAGGTCCTCGACAATCGGTCCGGCGATGATGAGGTCGGCACGATCGAGCAGATAGGCCTTGCCGAAGCCGCCATTGAGGCTGGCACGCTCGGGTTCGAGCCGGAAAATGGAGAAGTCGCCAAGCCCGGCGTAGAGCTTTGCCTTGGGATTGCGGTTGAGATAGCGCCGCTCGGCGCGCTGGTGCTCTTCCGCCCCATGCTCCAGCCGCCTCGCCCGGCAGACCAGCGTTATGCGCGGATGCGCCAGCGGATCGCCCTTGCCGGGTTCGCCGACCAGCAGCGAACAGCGCGGGTCGGCAAGCAGCGCGCCGGTATGCGCCGACAGCATCGAGACCAGGATCAGCGGCGCGCCGTCACTGTCGGTGGCAACGCCGACCCGGCTCGCCAGCGGCGCTCCGGTGCCGGGCTCGATCACCGCCAGCGCGCCGAAGCGAGCGCTACGGATCAGCGTCTTCGCCAGCCTCACCGCTTCGGCATCGGTCTCGCGGATGACGTCCTTTTTACGATCAACCAAGAGCGCTCACCGTTTAAGCTGATTTTTCTGCTCCGCTTATCATCCGATCACGCCGGATTTGACAAGGGCCGCAATCTCGCTTCCGGCGACGCCGAAACGCGCAAGAACCGTCTCCGGCTTGAGATCACGATCGGTCGGCGCGGCGCCGATCGTCGACAGCGCTTGCGAGAAGCGTGGCGCCGGAGCGGGGCGATCGAGGTCGCCCGATCTGACAAAGGCGCCACGGGCGCGATTGTGCGGATGGTCTCTGGCTTCCCGCAAGGACAGTACCGGCGCGACGCAGGCATCGGTCGCGGCGAAGACCGTCTCCCAGTCGTCGCGCGTCTTCTGCCTCATGCGCGCGGCGATTTCGGCGCGCATCGCCGGCCAAATGGCCCTGTCGTACTGGTCATGCGCGAAACGCTGGTCGAGCGGCAGCAGCCTGGCGAATTCGGCGAAGAAGCGGGGCTCGAGGCAGCCGACCGCGACATGGCGTGCGTCCGCCGTCTCGTAGGTGTCGTAGAAGGGCGCGCCGGAATCGAGCAGGTTGACGCCGCGTTCGTCCCTCCACAGGCCGGCGGCCATGAAGGCGTGCACCGGCGTTGCCAGCATGGAAGCGCCTTCGACCATGGCGGCGTCGATCACCTGGCCCTTGCCGGAACGCGAGCGCTGGAACAAGGCGGCGAGCACGCCGGCGATCAGCATCATGGCGCCGCCGCCATAATCGGCGACGAGGTTGAGCGGCGGGACCGGCGGGCTTGCCTGCCTGCCGATGGCGTGCAGCAGGCCGGAATAGGCCAGATAGGTGA
>NZ_RZOS01000685.1:0-2141 GCF_004022605.1 Mesorhizobium sp. M4B.F.Ca.ET.089.01.1.1 | reverse complement strand
GATGATGATCGACGCGGAAACCATTCCACCCACAAGTTCGACTTCCTCGGCTATACTTTCAGGCCAAGGCTGGCGCGCCGAAGGGGCGGGACGGTCGGCGTCTCGTTTAGCCCCGCGGCCAGTGACAAAGCTCTCAAGGCGATCCGCCAGACGGTTCGCGGCTGGTCCCATCAACGGAGTGACAAAGCCTTGGACGATCTAGCAGCACCGGCTCCTCAGCCGCGTTTACGCCATGGAGTTGGAAGACGTGCTTTGACGTGTCGATGCCAATTCGAATAATTTGTTCCACGGACGGTCTCCTTTGCTTGAGATCTGCAACGACCTCATTCTGGCACATCGATGCCGTGCGGGGGCCGTCCACCCCAACATCATGCGGCGGCCCAAGCGCCGACCGCGAAGAGAAGCGAGTGACCCGCGGAACGGTCCGAGAAAAAGTGCAGGAGCACCTTGACCACAACGACCCCACTCAGAGAGCGCTCTCAGCGCCTACATGGGAAGTGACATCGCTTTTATAACGTCGCTCAACGGCCGATATGGCAAGCCTTTTTTCTCTGCCGACAGCACATGGGTCAGGTGGCCACCATAGCAACAGACTCCGTCACGCAGGCTTTCATCTTCAGTAATGGCCTGCAAGGATTTGAGACTGGCGATGTAACGGATGTAAGGGAAAGTTCGCGCTGTGAGCAGCCGCGTAGCGGTGTTGGCCACCATTGATGGAATATGATCGCAGTTGTAATGCACGACATTTTCTTCGCGATACGAGTGGTAGAGCGATGCAGACGAAGTACATGTTTCGATCAATTCGCGATCACAGGCAGTACAGTCGCACAGTATGCTGCCTCTCTGCATGGCTCCAACCATGTTGCGGTCGATCAGGTACTCCATTTTTCGCTTCGGAAGATCGGGGCGACGCACCGCACAGTTGAGGACGATGTCCATCTCCGACAGTGCCGCCGCAATCGTGTCCTGAGTGCGTGACGGATCCTTGTTATTCATAACGATCAGGTTGGTGTCGGTTGCGCCGATGTAGTCGACCCCTTCGGTTTCGAAGCGCGCGTTGGCTTTGCAATTGAAATCCTCACGGCCTCGAGTGACAACTACGGTCAAGGCAACCCCTAGGTCCGACAAGTATTTGAATGCGGACAGACCGATATTGCCGCATCCGATGATCAGCGCCCGCCCTCCGGGGAGACGGCTCTCATTTCGCGGGCAGAACACTCCTTTTTCCTTGGAGCACAACTCCAACGCCCGCTGAGCGAAGAGATAGCCAGTCAGTTGGCTCATCGGCTCAAGCAATGGATACCGGCTAGCTTTTCCCACCCACTCGTAAGCGATTCCCAGAAAGCCTCTACTGATGAGTTCAGAGACGTCCCGAGGATCAACGTTGTTCTCATCAAAATGCAGATACGTGAATAGGATGTGATGCGGAGCATAGTCAGAATATTCTGGACGCAGCGGTTCCTTAACCTTGAGGAGGAGCCGCGCCCGGGCGAGGACCTCATCTTTCATCGCAAGCTTCCCTCCGCAGGCCTGATAATCCGCGTCCGAGAATCCAGCCCCTTCCCCGGCACCGATTTCAACATAAATGTTGTGACCGAGGCGCGAAAGAGCTTGCGCCTGGATCGGCTGGAGTGCGACACGTCGCTCGTCTTCTTTGATTTCCTTCAAAACACCGATGTTCATCGTTGAAATTCCCTTTGCACTCTTCGGTCACGCTGCTATCCAATCCGCTGCCGTGACATGCCCTACGAGTGTAAGTCGCCTCGTTTTGGTGTGGCACTTTGGGTAGCGGTCTGGCTCGCGGGTGTCGGTTCCTAGTGTCAGACAATACGCCGAGCCGCCGCTGAGCAGGGAGGAGAACAACGAGGTCACTGATGCGAAATAGCCTCGCTCCGCGAGTTGTCGCTGGAGCCGTGGGGCTGCAGCTAGAGAGGATCAGCCTCCTTCCAATTCCAATCCGGTTGAGGCAGGGGCTATGGAAAAGGTTTCTGTTGCGTTCTGTGCTCCGGTCGGGCTCCACACTTTGGCATCAATTTTTTCAAACATGCGATCAGATCCCAGGCCGAACATACCTCGTGTTCGGATTGGCGGCTGCAAATTTTCTGTTAATTCGATTTGCTGTTTTGTTACAAAAGCTGGAA
>NZ_RZOS01000684.1:0-2147 GCF_004022605.1 Mesorhizobium sp. M4B.F.Ca.ET.089.01.1.1 | reverse complement strand
GCCCGGGAGAGCTCCACTTAATCGGCTCGCCGATATCATTCGGCCTCATTATACTGGCTTTAGTGTCGGTCGGGGAACGTGATCGCCGCGACTGTGTACCCTTCCAGTGCAATTATGTCGGATGTCGTCTTTGCGATCGCGGGCGGAGCGGAGGCCGTAGTCTGGTCCACCCATACCTTCTGTCCGCCGCTGGAGCCTGGAACGTGGATTTTTTGTGGATGCTGGCTCTTATTCACCAGCAAGAGGCGCCGCTCGCCACCTTTCGTGACGACTGGCAACGCGTAAACATAGGGGTGGTGACGACCCTGGTCCAGGGCGACGATTCTATCGCCGGCGCTAAAGTAGTGATGTAACAGTTGGAGCACGCGAAACCGTGGATTTGGCTCGCCGGTGGTCCAGTCAAGTAGAGAGATTGGGTGCTGACGAGGCTCACCTGCTAAGAGCATCGATGCTTTAACAACGTCGATTCCCATCCGGCTAAGTTCGCCGAACAAATACGCGTACAACGCTCCGGAGAGATACCAGTGGGAGTCAGGAATTGGAGGTGCTGTTGCGTCGACCGGCGGGGGCCATGGGGCTTCTTGTGAGTGAAATGCGCCAATCTCGCCTATCATTGTCCGAGTCTCGGGAGATAGCCTCGAACGAATGTTCTCCACGTAGCGAACGGTGGTCAAGAACTTCTCGGCCTGGTTGAAGAACGTGTAACCGTGAACTTCTGGGCTCTCTTCAGGGGTTGGGCCGGCATAAAAATGATATGCAATATAATCTAGTGGAATGCCCGGCTCATGGTTATTGCGGTCAAGAAAATACTCGAAGAAGCGAGGGTTCATAGATGGGTACGCCAGCGACATGCCGACAAATTTTAGATCTGGTTGCACCTTCCGCATCGCCAGGACTACTTGATCATACAACTTCGTATAGATCTCCGGTGTCATGGCGTGCTCAATATCGGGTTCGTTTAAGACGCCCCAGAAAGGGACCGAGTAGTGATGTCCGGATTCATGTCGTCTACCTATTTCATCAACAAAGCCGCCCTGGGTGTACCAACTGAGGAGTCTTGCGTAGTAGCCGGCTATCTCCTTGAAGGTCGGATCTCGAGGTTCGGTGCCTTGCGTGTAGCTGTTTGTGGCCTCGTTGGGGTTGGCCGGGTATTCTACGGGCTTGGCCGTTCTCCACATCCATTGTGGGATGGTGCTGAAGTTTAGAACGACTGGGTGTCCGTTTGTGGCTTCGAAGAAGTCTATCGTCATCGGATCAATCAGAGAGAAATCCCAGGAAGTCGTCGTGTTCGTTGGCGGCTCAAGTTCGGCTACCACCAGCTTAGGATACGGCAGCCATGGGATATAGCGAACATAGTCGGTGCCAAGCTCGCGCAGGGTCTTGTATGCATTCTCTCCGATGATGTTCCCGCGGCGGAAGAACGGGTTCACCGCGACCTGCAGTGATGGCGTTGTTTTCGAGACTCGCTCCGTAGTCTGCCAATCAGCTGAGACAGTCGTGAATGTGGTCATGGCATATACCTCGGGGGATACTTTCGATTGGTGTTCGTCGAGGATGCCGGCGAGATGGATGATCCTGTCCATTACAGCGGCTACCTCAGCGACTGCGGTCGTTCATCTTGTGGCCGCACGATTTACGCGGTTCTGCTCATCCTGTCGCGCCCCCATGGTCAAGTCCAGCCCATACTCTTGATACCCATTATTAGACTGGGTGATTTATGAGATGCGGACCGAGGTCTCGCCAGATCCGCCGGCGATCAGGGCCGCGAGGCCGATTAAGGCCGCGAAAAATCCGCAGGTGCTCTCCAAGCGTTCATATACGGGCATTCGCGATCAGCGACCTAGCCCAAGTAATTCACGGGAGGCTGGCGGATGTGGTGCAAGTCCTCGAAATAACGTAGGAGTTGGTTGCTTAAGCCGGTTCCAATCATTCCCGGAGACCAATCCGCCCATGGATAATCCTAGGCTGCCGCTGAGGGTCTGTCAGCAGTAGGCGGCAAGTCCGTCATCGACCGTTTCGAATGGCGGTATGCTGTCATCCGACAGCGGCGTTCTGGCTCTGGCCGAGGCGGAAAAGCGGCTGCGGGTCGCCGAGCGCCTGTATTGATGATCCGCGCTGCCCGGACCAGGGCGTCTACAACTTGGCCG
>NZ_RZOS01000683.1:0-2160 GCF_004022605.1 Mesorhizobium sp. M4B.F.Ca.ET.089.01.1.1 | reverse complement strand
ACCGCGCCTTGCGCATCCTTGCCATCGTCGCCGAAGGCAGCGGCCTGTCGCTGAGCGAGATATCGGCGCAAAGCGGCCTTGCCGCCTCCACCGCCTACCGCATGCTTACGACGCTGGAGAACCACGGCATGGTGGAGTTCGACGGCACCGACCAGCTGTGGTCGATCGGCGTCGAGACCTACCGCATGGGCGCCGCGTTCCTGCGCCGCCGCAAACTGGTCGATCGCGCCCGCATCGTCATGCAGGAACTGATGGAAAAGACCGGCGAGACCTCCAATCTCGGCGTTGCCGAGGACGATTGCGTCGTCTTCGTCAGCCAGGTCGAGACGCACCAGGCGATCCGCGCCTTCTTCCGGCCGGGCACGCGCAGCTCCTTCCATGCCTCCGGCATCGGCAAGGCGGTGCTGGCGCATCTCGATCCCGAGCGTGTCGCTGCCATCCTGCGCCGCGCCGGGCTTGAGCGCTTCACCGAAAAGACGCTTTCCGACATCTCGGCGCTGGCCCGCGACCTTGTCGCGATCAAGCATCGCGGCTGGTCGGTCGACGACGAGGAGCGGCACCCGGGAATGCGCTGCGTGGCCGCCGCCATCTTCAACGAGTTCGGCGAGCCGATCGGCGGCGTTTCGGTGTCCGGGCCCACCGTTCGGGTGACGCCGGAGCGTCTGGCCGAGATCGGTCCGCTGGTGCGCGAAGCGGCGACCGAGATAACCAGGATGATCGGCGGGCATTCTTCACAAGGCACTGCCGAGGCATCGCTGTTCGAGGTCAGCGCCACGCGCTTGCCTTGACTCTGGCCCGACTTGACACCGGTCCGGCAACGGGTCGAAGTCTGCGCCTCCGATCCATTCCCGCCCGGAAACGCATGAGCCTCCAGTCCGTCAAAGCCTTCTTCGCCGAGCATGCCCCCGACATCGCGGTGATCGAAACGCCGACAAGCTCGGCGACCGTGGCGCTCGCGGCCGAAGCGCATGGCGTCGAGCCGGGACAGATCGCCAAGACGATCTGCATGCGGGTCGGCGTGCGGGTGCTGCTGGTGGTCGCCCGCGGCGACGCGCGCATCGACAACCGCAAATCGCGCGACGCCTTCGGTGGCAAGCCGCGCATGCTCGATGCCGAACAGGTGGCCGAGATCACCGGCCATCCGGTCGGCGGCGTCTGCCCTTTCGGCCTCGCCTCGCCCTTGCCGATCTACTGCGATGTGTCGCTGCGCGCCTTTGCCGAGGTCGTGCCGGCCGCCGGCGCCACCAATGCCGCGGTCAGGATCGGCGTCGATCGCATGGCGGGCCTGGTCAGCGCCGAATGGTGCGACATCTGCCAGTAGCTACCCGTTCGGCAGCGCGCTCTTGCCCGCGATCTCGAAGAAGTCGAGCAGGATCGCCAGGCCGACGCCGCTTGCGGTGAAGATCAGGCCGGTGATGAAGATGCGGTTGGCCCGCTCGTAGATCGGCTTTTGCAGCGAGCTTACGTCGAGCAGCAAGGACAGCGCCCGCATCTGCAGCGCGATGCCGATCAGGATCGGCAGCACCGCCAGCAGATGGTAGGTTTGCCATGGGATCGGGTTGGCGGCCCAATGGGTGATGAAGCCCAGCGAAAATGCCAGCAGGATGCCGACGGTGGTGACCGTGCCGTTGCGGAAAACGGGCTCGATCAAGTCTTGCTTCGGATCCTGTTCGTCCAAGCGTCCCTCCTCGGTTTGGCCGTTGGGGCGAGATTAGACGCTCGCAAAATCGCTGTACACCGCCGACGGCGGAGGCTTTTCAACTTGAAAGCCTTGTCAACGCAACAGGGCCAGCCCCCCGACGGCAGAAGAAGGGGCCACGGAGAAGCCCCTTCTTCCGGTTGCCTGAGGCGGTTCACCTCCTCTCAGAGCTGGCAGTAATGACGATAGCCGTCGTAGCCGGCATAGGTGTCGGAGTACGGGTCGTAGCTGGCGTAGCGGGCGAGGCAGCGGCGGACGTGCGAGGAACCGCCGCCATATTCGTCGACATAGACGGGCTGCGGCTGCTGCTGGGAGAGCAGGCTGCCGAGCACGAACCCGCCGACGCCGGCGGCAATGCCGATGCCGATTTCGCGGTTGTGATGGTGGCTGTGGGCGGCCGAGGGCTGCACGGTGCCGACGAGCGAGCCGGCGGCGACGGAGGTGGCGATGAGGCCGGAAAC
>NZ_RZOS01000682.1:0-2166 GCF_004022605.1 Mesorhizobium sp. M4B.F.Ca.ET.089.01.1.1 | reverse complement strand
GTTCGCGGGGGCGCCGCAGGAGTGAGGCTTTGCTGCTCGGCGCCTAGGCACCCCCCTCTGGCCTGCCGGCCATCTCCCCCGCAAGGGGGGAGATCGGCAGTGCTGGCGGCGGCGCCTTTCTTGCAACGTAGGTGATTGGCGAAAGCATGGCGACATCCGATCTCCCCCCTTGCGGGGGAGATGGCCGGCAGGGCAGAGGGGGGTGTGACGGAACGCGACCTGCAAATGTATGCCTGCATGCAGCAATGAACATGACGAGCCGCAATTCACCATGACCGACCTCCACCTTGTCGAAGCCTCGATCGCCGACCTGCGCCGTGCGCTGGAGGAAGGGACCGTCACCAGTGTCGGACTGGTCGGCGCCTACTTGCGGCGCATCGCGCATTACGATCGCCATGGCATCGCGCTCAACGCCGTGCCGGTGCTCAACCCCGACATGTTCGCGCAGGCGGCGGCTTCCGACCGGCGGCGGCGTGAGGGCAAGACACTCGGACCGCTCGACGGCATCCCCTACACCGCCAAGGACAGCTACAAGGTGAGGGGTCTGACGGTGGCCGCCGGCTCGCCTGCCTTCGAGCATCTCGTCGCCAATGAGGACGCCTTCACCATAGCGCGCCTGCGCGCCGGCGGCGCGGTTCTGATCGGGCTCACCAACATGCCGCCGATGGCCAATGGCGGCATGCAGCGCGGCGTCTACGGCCGCGCTGAAAGCCCCTACAACAAGAACTATCTCACCGCCGCATTCGGCTCAGGCTCCTCCAACGGCTCCGGCACCGCCACGGCTGCCAGCTTCGCCGCTTTCGGCCTCGGCGAGGAAACCTGGTCGTCCGGTCGCGCGCCGGCCTCCAACAACGCGCTGGTCGCCTACACGCCGTCGCGCGGCGTCATCTCCGTCAGGGGCAACTGGCCGCTGGTGCCGACCATGGACGTGGTGGTGCCGCACACACGCTCCGTCGCCGACATGCTGGTACTGCTCGACATGATCGTCGCCGACGATGCCGAGGCGAGGGGAGATTTCTGGCGGCTGCAGCCCTGGGTGCCGATTCCGAAAGCCTCGGCGCTGAGGCCGGCGAGCTACGCCGGGCTTCCCCTGGCGGGAGCGCTCAAAGGCAAGCGGCTCGGCGTGCCGAAAATGTATATCGGCCGCGACGCGCAAGCGGCAAAGCCGATCGAGACGCGCGCCTCGGTGCTCGACCTCTGGCGGCAGGCGGCGGCGGATCTCGAAGCACTCGGCGCCGAGGTGGTCGAGGTCGACTTCCCTGTCGTCTCCAACTACGAGCGCGACCGCCCCGGCGCGAAGACCATGGTCGAGCGCGGGCTGGTCCCGCAGGATTTCGCCGAGCGCGAGATCTGGGACCTATGCATCTGGTCCTGGGACGATTTCCTGCGCGCCAACGCCGATCCGGCGATTCCCGATCTCGCTTCGGTCGACGGCGCAAAAATCTTCCCGCAGCCGCCCGGCGCGCTGCCCGACCGCTATGGCGACAACGGCTTCGACCTCGCCCAATATGTCGAGCGGGCGAAGCAGGGCGTGACGCCGCTCGAGCGCGTCCCGACAATGCAGGCCGGCCTCGAGGGGCTGGAGCAAACGCGCCGCCTCGATTTCGAGGATTGGCTGGACGCCAACAGCCTCGACGCCGTGGTGCTGCCTGCCGCCGCCGATGTCGGCCCGGCTGATGCCGACGTCAACGAAGCCTCCGCGCTGCTGGCCTGGCGCAACGGCACCTGGGTCGCCAACGGCAATCTGGTGTGGCGGCATCTCGGCATCCCGACCGTCACCGTGCCGATGGGCACGATGGCCGATATCGGCATGCCGGTCGGGCTGACCTTCGCCGGCAGGGCCTATGAGGATGTGGCGCTGCTCTCGATGGCCGGCGACTACGAGCGCGCCACGAGGCGCCGCACCACCCCGCCGCGTACGCCGGCGTTGGCGGAGGATGTGTTTGCGGGAGGCGAGGTCATTCCAGCACGGCCCGGCGACACGCCACTCGCCATCACGCTCACCGCCGAGACCATTCGTGCCGGCGAGGCAGATGAGATCGTCGTCACGCTGGATGCCGGCGCTGCCGATGGGGCAAACGTCAAGGTTCACGTCAACGGCGAGCCGATGGCGATGCGGCGGGACGGCAACCGCTACACCGGCCGCGTCTCCGTGCCCGCCGGCAC
>NZ_RZOS01000681.1:0-2172 GCF_004022605.1 Mesorhizobium sp. M4B.F.Ca.ET.089.01.1.1 | reverse complement strand
GGCTGGTGCCGATGACGGCCCCGGCAAGCCCGTATTCGCTTGCCCTCGCCTGCGCCCGCTCGGCATCAAGATCGACAAGGCCGGCAATCGTCAGCCCGTCGATCTGCCTCGCGGCATCGAGCCACTGCTTGCTCATGGCTCCGCAGCCGGCCAGGACGACCTTCATCCAGCGCTCCTCCTCCGCTCGACCCCTCCAGGCCGATCGTCACGGCATCCACGGCGTCACCGTAAACGTTTTTCCGTAAACGTTTACGAGAACACACCCGATAGCGTAGAATGTCAATCGGCTGTTTGCGAAAATCATCCCAAAGCCTTGGCCTGAGCGGCAGCCGGTGCTAGCCAAGGCAGGGGGAGAACCGTCCTTGGCGTCCAGCATCCACGACCTTGCGCGTCACCTGAACATTTCGATCGGCACCGTGTCGCGGGCGCTGAACGGCCGCGCCGATGTCAATGCCGACACACGCCAGCGCGTGCTGGAAGCCGCCAAGCAGCTGAACTACGCGCCCAACCAGTCCGGCCGCAGCCTCCGGCAAGGCGCCACCCACTCGATCGCCTTCATGCTGCAGCCGCATCCCGGCGACCAGCAATATGGCGAGCCCTTCTTCATCCCGTTCCTCACCGGCCTGCAGGGCAGGCTCGCCGAAAGCGGCCTCGACCTGATCGTGGTCATGGGCGCGCCGGGCGACTACCAGCAGGAGCGCCTGCGCCGCGTCGTCGAGACGCGCCGCGCCGACGCCGTGGTGCTGGCCTGGACGCGGCGCGAGGACGAGCGCATCGACTATCTGACCGAGAGAGGCTTCCCCTTCGCCACGCTCGGCCGCAGCCGTTCCGGCGGCAAGTCCTACCCTTCCCTCGACCTCGATTTCGAGAAGGCCGGCAGCGACGCCGTCGACCGGCTGGTGGCGCGCGGCCACCGCCGCATCGCCGCGGTCCGCCCTGCCCTCAATCTCAATTTCGGCTACCTGTTCCTCGACGGCTACCGCAAGGCCCTGAAGCGGCACGGCATCGAGGTCGATCCCGGCCTGATCGCCGACGGCTTCATCAACGAGGGCGGCGGCTACCAGGTGACACCGCGCGTGATGCTCTCCAAGGACCGGCCTACGGCGATCATCTACAACAACGACGCTATGGCGCTCGGCGGCTGCAAGGCGCTGGCCGAGATGGGCATCCGGCCCGGCCACGACATCGCCGTGACGGTCATCGTCGACACGCCGCTCTGCCGCTATTTCTCGCCGGCGCTGACCGCCTTCCGCCCGGCGCTGCAGCCCATGGGCCGGCGGTTGGCCGAGATGCTGCTTGCATCGCTCCCCGCCTTCGCCGGTCCGGAAGGCACGCGCATCATGCGCGAGGTCTGGCCGCTGGAACTGATCGCGCGAGAGAGCGACTGATAGTCGCCGAGGGTAGCCGCATCGACCTCAGTCCACTTTCTCCTCGCCCTTCTCGCCAGCCTTTACGATGTCGCCGGTCGTGAACAGGATTTCCTTCAGCTCTGCCCGCCAGTCCTTCTTCTGACGCAGCAGGAATTCGAGATTCATGCCGAAATGCTTGAACTCCTCGCCTTGCGCATTTTTCATGATGGCGCGCGCCTGCGCGTCCTTTTCCACCGACATGCGCTGCTCGTACCAGCTGATCGCCTCCGCCTCCTCGATCAGCGAAGTGATCATGCGGGCAAATGTCCGCACCTTCTGCGTCAATTCCTCCGCCGGCTCGTGATACTGATCGAAACCCATATGTCCTCCTGAGCCCATGGCTCGACCGACCATCGCAGGCGATGCCTGGGCTCGCCTGCAACGGTTGCGATTGGAAAATGGTTCCGGGGCACGCGCCGGCGCGGCCTGTCACGCAGGTATCATGTTCGAGTCCTAGACCGCTTGGCGGAAGGTGCCGGCGGCATGTCGATGCGACACCCGCTCCGGCATGCTCTGTCACAAGGGGATATCCATGAAACATCTCAACCGGACCGTTGCACTTGGCGCGGCACTTGCGCTGTTCACAGCCCTCACCCCGGCGCTCGCCGATGGCGTCGCCTATGTCAACAAGGGCCTGGTCGGCGTCGGCCGCATCCCCGCCAACCAGAAGGACAAGTTCGGCGAGACATTCGGCTCCGGTTCCGGCATGGCGATCGACTCCAAGGGCTGGGCGCGTGACGGCAACGCCTACAAGGGCTCGCTC
>NZ_RZOS01000680.1:0-2184 GCF_004022605.1 Mesorhizobium sp. M4B.F.Ca.ET.089.01.1.1 | reverse complement strand
GGCCCTTGCAACGCCTATTTCGCCACCGCCAAGGTGGACGGCGAAAAGATCGCCATCAGCGACATCGGCTCGACCTACATGGCCTGCGCCCCGGAGGTGATGGCGCAGGAGAAGGCGCTGTTCGAGGCGCTCGCCAAGGCCGCCTCCTACCATATCGACGCCGGCAAGCTCATCATCGCCGACAAGGACGACCGCGTCATACTGCGCTTCAACGCGGCGAGTTAGTCCTCGACAGTTTCGTATGGGACTGGCGTGACAGAGGGCGCGCGAAGCATCACAGGTTTTTCAGCTTGGTTCTGCGCCATCCTGGCGGCGACCTCGCCCCCGGGCAGGGCCGTCCGTTTGTAGGCGCCGACACGCGGACGCCTGCGGCGGACACGGAGGCGGCCAACGAGCATGCGAATCTGAAGGACCGCCAACCGAAGTGACGGGAACCCGCCGCGAGGGGCGGCGGGGCATCCAGGCGGGCGCTACTCGTCTTAGGACAGGCTGCGGTTGATCTCGTCTTCGTCGAAGACGCCGGCAGCAAACAGCGCCATCGCTTGCGCCGCCAGATCCGCGGCTTCGGCACTGCCGGCGCCGATGCCCCGCTCCTGGCAGATGCGGTCATAGACCCGCTTCAGCAAGGCAAGGTCGTCAGGGTAGGCAATGCCGCTCGTGGAAACCTTGGGATCGATCATCGCCCGCTTCCTGGTGGAAGGGCGGAAGCGCGATACTCGCTCACAGCCGGCGATGCCCTTGGTCAGTTATCGCCGATGACATCAAGTTAGCGCTCCAGATGGGCCTGTCTACCTTGGAATCGAAAAGGCGGCGCCGGACCGGCCGGCTGCCGCCTTCATTCCTGCGTCGTGCTGAACGGTTCAGCCGACGATCTCGGTGTCCGAGAACCAGTACTTGATTTCCTGCGCGGCGGTTTCCGGCGCGTCGGAGCCGTGCACCGAATTCTCGCCGATCGACAGCGCATGCACCTTGCGGATGGTGCCCTCGGCGGCGTTGGCCGGGTTGGTGGCGCCCATCACTTCGCGGTTCTTGGCGATCGCGTTCTCGCCTTCCAGCACCTGCACGATGGTCGGCGCCGAGGACATGAATTCCACCAGCTCGCCGAAGAACGGGCGTTCCTTGTGCACGGCGTAGAAGCCCTCGGCCTCACGGCGGCTCATCCACACCCGGCGGGAGGCGACGACGCGCAGGCCGGCATCTTCCAGCATCTGGGTGATGGCGCCGGTCAGGTTGCGCCGGGTCGCGTCCGGCTTGATCATGGAAAAGGTGCGTTCGATCGCCATTGGGTCGTCCTTGTGGTGAGAATGGAATTGGAGGTGGCGGGCTCTATACAAGCCGCATGGCGCCTTGCCAAGGGGAGGCGCCCACCCGCTGGCGTTCTGGCCAAGGACGGCGCTTTGCGCGACAATGGCGGCGTGCGGTCAAGAGCGAAGGAGCCGGGCACGGCGCACGATGAACTGGCCTTACCTCAGACGCGGGGATATCGCCGGCATCCTGTTCGTGGCGGTGTTTGTCGGCGTCGCCCTCTTTGTCCTGCTGGTCTTTCCTGGGCTGGGGCCAAGGGAGAATTTCGGTTTCGGCCCGGAATGGCAATGCGCCCGCATGGAGCAGGGCGACCCGATCTGCGTCAAGCTCGTCGACAGGGACGGAGCGAAGTGATTACCGCTTGAGGACCACCGGCGCGCGCCGCTGCTCCCAGCCCTCGCGCTCCAGCGTCGGCACGCAGTCCTGTTCGCTGGGATAGCCGAGACAGAAATAGCCGATCAATGTCCATTCCGGCGGCGTGTCGAGAATGGCGGCGATTTCGGCCGGATCGAGAATCGACACCCAGCCCATGCCGATGCCTTCCGCCCGCGCCGCCAGCCACAGCGTATGCACCGCCATGACCGCCGAATAGTCGATGGTGGCGGGCATGGTCAGGCGGCCGAGCCCATGGCCCTGCGCCGTCGTGCGGTCGGCGAAGACCGCGAACTGACAAGGCGCCTCGGCAAGCCCGGCGAGCTTCATGCGGGCGTAGAGCGCGGCGCGCTCGCCGGAAAAGCAGCGCAGCGCTTCCGCGTTGCAGCGCTCGAAAGAGCCTCTCACCGCTTCGCGCCGCTCGGAACTGTCGACCACGACGAAGCGCCAGGGCTGGCTGAGGCCGACGGACGGCGCGACAGCGGCCAGCGCCAGCAGCCGCTCCAG
>NZ_RZOS01000067.1:0-19433 GCF_004022605.1 Mesorhizobium sp. M4B.F.Ca.ET.089.01.1.1 | reverse complement strand
CGACGATGCCTTCGCGCTGCTCGTCGAGCTGGTCGGCACGCTGCGCGCCGACGGCCACGCCATCGAGCATGTCGATCTCGGCGGCGGTCTCGGCATTCCTTACCGCGTCGACAACAGCCCGCCGCCGCTGCCCGACGCCTATGCCGACATCGTCAGGAAGCACGTCACCAGGCTCGGCCTCAAGGTGATGTTCGAGCCCGGCCGGCTGATCGTCGGCAATGCCGGCATCCTGGTCTCCGAGGTGATCTTCGTGAAGGAAGGCGACGCCAAGAACTTCCTCGTCGTCGACGCGGCCATGAACGACCTGATCCGGCCGACGCTCTACGATGCCTTCCACGATATCCGCCCGGTGCTGCAGCAGCCGGCGGCGGCGCCGCGCATGACGGTCGATGTGGTCGGCCCGGTCTGCGAGACCGGCGACTATATCGGCCTCGACCGCGACCTGCCCAGGCTGAAGGCCGGCGACCTGATCGCGATTGCCACCGCCGGCGCCTATGGCGCGGTGCAGGCGGGCACCTACAACCCCCGCCTGCTCGTGCCGGAAGTGCTGGTCGACGGCGACCGCTTCCACGTCGTGCGCCCGCGCCAGACCTATGACGAGCTGATCGGACTGGATTCCATTCCCGACTGGCTGAAATAGGCAGGCGGCCATGAGTTCATTCCGGCTGGCGCGTGGACGACAGCCGGCACGGTTAGGAGGCGAACCATGACCAATCCGAACATCATCACCCGCGAACGCATCGCCGCGATGGAGCCGCGCATCCGGCCGTACGTGCGCCACACCCCGGTGCTGCGCATCGACATGGCCGATTTCGGCCAGGCGCCGCTTGCCGTCGATCTCAAGCTCGAATGCCTGCAGCATTCCGGCTCGTTCAAGGCGCGGGGCGCCTTCACCAACCTGCTCGAACGCCCCGTGCCGAAGGCCGGCGTCGTCGCCGCCTCCGGCGGCAATCATGGCGCGGCGGTCGCCTATGCCGCCATGCGGCTCGGCCACAAGGCGACCATCTTCGTTCCCGAAGTAAGCCCGCCGGCCAAGCTGGCGCGCATTCGCGGCTATGGCGCCGAACTGGTCGTCGGCGGCGCGCGCTACGCCGAGGCGCTGGCCGCCAGCGAGGACTTCGCCGCAAGCACCGGAGCGCTGCAGATCCATGCCTTCAACCAGGAGGAAACGCTGGTCGGGCAAGGCACGCTCGGCCTCGAGATCGAGGCCGACCTGCCCGAAATCGACACGCTGCTGGTCGCCGTCGGCGGCGGCGGCCTTATCGGCGGCATCGCCGCCTGGTTTGCCGGCCGCATCCGGATCGTCGCCGTCGAGCCGGAGGGCGCACCGACGCTCCATCGCGCCTTCGAGGCCGGCCGGCCCGTCGATGCGCCGGCCGAAGGCATCGCCGCCGATTCGCTGGCCCCGAAGCGTGTGGGCGAAATGATGTTCCCGATCGCCGAGGCCTATGTCGAGCGCTCGCTCCTGGTCAGCGACGATGACATCATCGCCGCTCAGAAAGCGCTCTGGGACCGGGTGCGAATCATTTCCGAGCCGGGTGGCGCTGCAGCCTTCGCGGCGGTGCTCTCCGGCCGCTACCAGCCCTCGCCGGGCGAGCGCATCGCGGTTCTGGTCTGCGGATCCAACACCGATCCCGCAAAATTCTGACCATAAACCGGAAAGAACGGTTCACGTTTTTGGAACCCGCCTCGCCTTTGCCGTGTTTGCTGGTAAACTTCCAGTCCTGAGGTTCGGGCTATCCCGCCCGGACGGGAAGGGCCGATGACGCAACGACCCACTTCCAGCGGCGATCGTGGCCTGGCCGGGCGTCTTGCCCTGAGCCGGCTGGCGACGCGGACCTCCATGCTGGTCGAGCGCGGTTGGCCGCTGCTTCTGCCGCTGCTCGTCCTTGCCAGCCTGTTCCTCAGCATCTCCTGGCTCGGCCTGTTCCCGCTTCTGCCCGACGTTGCGCGCATCGGCGTGCTGATCGTCTTCGCCGGCGCCGCCCTTGCCGCGCTCTATCCGCTGCGCTTCTTCCGCTGGCCGTCCGCCGCAGAGATCGACCGGCGCATCGAGGCGGCCAACGAATTGTTGCACAGTCCGGTGCAGGTGCAGACCGATCGCCCGAGCGGCCACGAAAGCATCTTCTCGCAGGCGCTGTGGCGCGAGCACCAGAAGCGCATGGCCGAGCGCTTGGGCAGTCTTGGCGCCGACCGGCCGCGCGCGCGCGTGCCGGAGCGTGACCGCTGGGGCCTGCGCGCCGTGGCGGCGCTGCTTTTGGTCACCGCCTTCGCCTTCTCCTTCGGCCCCTCCGGCGGCCGCGTAAGCGACGGTTTCGTCGCCCGCGCGGCGCGCGACGCCGTTCCGCCGCGCATCGATGCCTGGGTGACGCCGCCGGCCTATACCGGCAAGCCGCCTCTCTTCCTCACCGCCGACGCCAAACAGGCGGCGGCCACCTTCACCGTGCCGCAAGGCAGCGATGTCTCGCTGCGCGTCACCGGCGGCTCGGGCGAGGAGACGCTGAGCTTTGCCGACAAGGACGGCAATGCCCGCGCCATCGACCCGGCCGCGCCGCAGGCCGCCAAGCCCGTGGCGACAGCGGCGCCAAAGGTGCGCCAGTTCACCGGCAAGCTGACCGGCGACGGCACGCTGACGCTGAAATCGGGCGAGGACGACCTCGGCCGCTGGGCCTTCGCCGTCATTCCGGACAAGCCGCCGACGATCCGCTTCGCCGGCGAGCCCAAGCGCGCCGTCAACGGTGCCTTCGAGCTCAACTACCAGATCGACGACGACTATGGCGCGGCCTCGGCCAAGGCGGAGTTCGCGCTCGCCGACACGCAGGCGCCCAACGCGCATCCGCTCTATGGCCCGCCCGACATGCCGCTGGCGCTGCCGCGGCGCGGCGGCAAGGGCAACGCCGCCAAGACCAGCAAGGACCTGACCGAGCACGTCTGGTCCGGCGGCAGCATCAAGCTGACCCTCACCGCCACCGACGACGCCGGCCATACCGCGACCAGTGAGACCAAGACGCTGGTAATGCCGGAGCGGCCCTTCGCCAACCCCCTGGCGCGGGCGGTGATCGAGCAGCGCCGCATGCTTGGGCTCGACGCCAATTCGAAGCCGCGCGTGCTCGAGCTGATGGACGCGATCACGCTGCGCCCGGAGGACACGTTCGACAACATGGCGCATTACCTCGCCATCATGAGTGCCCGCAGCCGGCTGAAGATGGCCGACAATGACGACCAGCTGCGCAATGTCGTGTCCTATCTCTGGGAAATCGCGCTCGGCATCGAGGAGGGCAATCTGTCGGCGGCCGAGCGGCGGCTGCGCCAGGCGCAGCAGGCTCTGCAGGATGCCATCAACAGGGGCGCCAGCGACGAAGAGATCGACAAGGCGATGAAGGAACTGCGCGAGGCGATGAACCAGTTCCTGCAGGAATTCGCCGAGCGCGCCAAGCAGAACCCGAATGCACCGCAGATGCAGCAGAACGGCCAGGAACTGCGCCAGAGCGACATCGAACGCATGATGGACGAGATCGAGAACCTCGCCAAATCCGGCGACCGCGACCGCGCCCAGCAGTTGCTGTCGCAATTGCAGGACATGATGAACAACCTGCAGGCCGGCCGTCAGCAGCAGGGCGGCGAGCAGGACAGCGAGATGCGCCAGCAGATGGACAAGCTGGGCGAGATCATGCGGCGCCAGCAGGAGATGATGAACGACACCTTCCGCATGGACCAGATGCAGCGCGGCCAGCGGCAGCGCGGCGAGAACCGCGACGAGCAGCTCGGCGAAAACGGCGGCGGCCAGGACGAAGACAGGCCGGGACCGGGACAGGACCGCGATCCGCTCGCCCGCCCGAAGCCGATGACGCCGCAGGAATTCGCCGACGCCCTGAAGCAGTTGCAGGAAGGCCAGGGCAAGCTGCAGAACGACCTCGAGCAGTTGAAGAAGGGCCTGGAAGGCATGGGCATGGAGCCCAACGAAGGATTTGGCGAAGCCGGCAAGTCGATGGGCAATGCCGAGCAGGCGCTGGGCGAAGGCGACGGCGACCAGGCCGTCGGCCATCAGGGCCGCGCGCTGGAGGCGCTGCGCCGTGGCGCCAAGGACATGATGAAGCAGCTGCAGGCCATGCAGGGCGACCAGGGCGGCAGCGAGCAGGGCGGCCGCCAGCAGGATGCCGACCGCGACCCGCTCGGCCGACCGCGCGCCACGCGCGGGCCCGACGACGGCAATTCGGTGAAGGTGCCTGACGAGATCGATGTCCAGCGCGCGCGCCAGATCCTGGAAGCGATCCGCAAGCGGCTCGGCAACGCGCTCAGCCCCGACATCGAACGCAGCTATCTCGAACGGCTGCTGGAACTGAAATAGCCCGCCTCCTCCCAACGGTCGCAACGCCATGCCGAAGCTCGGTGCCGTCACTCCGATATTGCGCATATTCGACGTCGCCAAGGCGCATGAATTCTATCTCGGCTTCCTCGGCTTCGAGGTGCGGTTCGAGCACCGTTTCGACGACAATGCGCCGCTTTACACTGGCATTGCCCGCGACGGCTGCGAGTTGCATCTGAGCGAGCATCATGGCGACGGTTCGCCGGGCTCCCATGTCCGCGTCGCAGTGGCCGACATAGCGGCGCTGCATCGCGAGCTGACAGCGAAGAAATACCGCTACGCCAGGCCGGGGTTGGAAGAGACGCCCTGGGGAACGAGAGAGGTCACCGTCGACGACCCATTCGGCAACCGTCTGACCTTCTCCGAGAGCACGCCGGCAGGGTAGCGCGGAGCCGCCGCCCCCACCGGATTGAAGCAGCGCAGGTCAGCCGTCGAGGAGCGCGCCGGGCGTCAGCGTGAACGCCTCGCGGATCGCATTCTCCATGCTGTCGATCGCTTCGCCGGCGGCGGCCGGATTGCGATGCAAAACGACATTCGAGGAATCGATGTCGCCGAAGCCGTCGGCCGCGGTCAGCTCGCGGCAGCCGGCCGGGATGTTGCTGCGCGAGATCGGCGCGATCGCCAGGCCCGAGGTGACCGCGAGCTTGAGGCCGCCATTGGTGTCGCTGGTATAGGCGACGCGATAGGCAAGGCCGCGCTGTTCCAGCGACTTGATCGCGAAGTCGCGGCACCAGCCCTCGCGGCTGTAGAGCGCGATCGGCACCGGCCGCTCCTCGTGCCTGTGGTGCGTCTCGGACGTCACCCAGACGGTCGGATCGTGCATCAGCACCTCGCCGCCCGCGAGATCCTGCCATTCGAACACAACCGCAAGGTCGAGCTCGCCGGCGGCAACCGCCGCTGTCTGGGCGCCCGAATGCGCGTAGCGCACCGTCACCTCGACCTTCGGGTGGCGCTTCGAAAACGCGCCGAGGGCGCGCGACAGGATGGCATGGCCATATTCTTCGGGAATGCCGATGCGCACCGGCCCGCCAAGCGGCGCCGCGGCAATCGACGCTGCCGTCTCGTCGAGCAGCGAAACGATGCGCCTGGCATTGCCGATCAGCTCGCCGCCGCGCCGCGTCAGCGCCACGCCGCGCGAGCCGCGCTCGAACAGGCTGTCGCCGACCATGCCCTCGAGCTTCTTCATCTGCATCGACACGGCCGACTGGGTACGGCCCGCCTGCTCGGCCGCCTTGGTGAAATTGCCGGTTTCGGCCACCGCGACGAAGGTGCGCAGGAGGTCGCTGTCGAGCGTCGGCTTCATCGCATTTCACCATAAGCAATTTTGATTGCTGGCATCATTCCAATTCGTTTGCAACATGTCAAACGCCGGAGGATAGTCGCCTCACCCATTGGATATGCGGCCCTTCAAACCGGCTGCGGACCAATCGAGTCCTCACTCATACCCGCTGCCCGAAACGGTGGCGGGTTCTTTTTACCGCATGCGTCGGTTTGGGATCGCGCGAACCGGGGAGCAGAATCCTATGCAGAACAGGATGGTGCTTGGCATCCTGAGCCTCTGTCTGGGCGTGCTGGTGTTTTCGCTCCAGGACCCGCTCGTCAAGGCGGTCTCGGGCCTCTACCCGGTCACCGAGGTGATGGCGATCCGCGCCATTGTCGCCCTGCCGATCCTGATCGTTATCGTGCACGCCGATGTCGGGTTGAAAGCCCTGCTCTCCAAACGCTTCGGCCTGCTGACGCTGCGCGCCTTCATCCAGTTCAGCTCCTACACGTCCTACTATCTGGCGATCGCCGCCCTGCCGCTGGCCGACGCGGTGGCGCTCTATTTCATGGCGCCGCTGTGCATCATGGTGCTGGCCGGGCCCTATCTCGGCGAGCGGGTGTCCTGGCAGACGCTGGCGACCGTGCTGATCGGCCTGCTCGGCGTCCTCGTCATGCTGCGGCCGGGCGCCGGACTGTTCGACTGGGCGGCGTTGCTGTCGCTCGGCTCCGCCTTCCTCTACGGCTTCTCGCAGCTGATGGCGCGCAAGATAAGCGACACCGAATCCTCCACCGTCATGGCGTTCTACCAGAATGGCGCCTATCTGACGGGCGCAGTGTTCGTCGCCGGCCTGTTCCGGTTGGCCGGGATTGAGCACGCCGTCCACCCCAGCCTCGAATTCCTGGTGCGGCCGTGGATCTGGCCGGCATTTCCCGACCTTCTCAAGATGGCGGCCTGCGGCTTCGTCGCCTCGGCCGGCATGATCCTGCTGTCGCAAGCCTACCGGCTGGCGCCGGCCAACCGCGTCGCGACCTTCGAATATACCGGCATCATCTGGTCGCCGCTGTGGGGATTCCTGTTCTTCGCCGAGGTGCCGCACTCGACGACCGTGCTGGGCGCCGCCCTCATCATCGGTGCCGGCCTGCTCGCCTTCCGTACCGAGCGGCGCAGGGCGGCTCCGCCGCTGCTTGTGCCGACCGGCGACACGGCGTGAGCGCCGGCTACGGTTGCCGCCGATATGCTGAAGGGCGGCCTGCGGGCCGGAGCCTCAGGCGAAGCAGCTCAAGGCGCGACCGACGCGACCGCGGATTTCAGCGAGCGTAAAGGGCTTCTGCATGACATCGAGTATGATGCCGTTGAGCTCCTCGGCGCGCTCGCGCTGATCGGCGTATCCGGTCATCAGCATGATCTTCATCGACGGGAACAGCGCCGCCGCCGCGGTGGCCATCTCGATGCCGTCCATCTCCGGCATGCGGATATCGGAGACGACGAGGTCATAGCCACCCCGCGCCGCCTTGATCAGCTCAAGTCCCTGGGCGCCATCGCAGGCGATGGCCACGCTGTGCCCGTCACGTTCGAGCGCGCGGGCGGCGAGGGTGCGGACGGACTCATCGTCCTCGACGATCAGAAGCTTTGCCATGGCGAGATACATGGCGGGGAAACGTTGACGTTTTCTGAACCGGAACATTGGTCCGGGGGAAATCCAGAGCATGCCGTGTTCGGCGATTCAGTGCTGCCTGATTTGGGGCATGCTTCAGGGGGTGTTGAGATTCAGGTCAGGCCGCTGTTTGCGGCCGGCCTCACCTGAATATCGACATGCCCTAGGCGTCGCCCTTGACGACGCCGACGAAGGGCAATTCGCGGAAAGCATGCGCGACGTCCATGCCGTAGCCGACGACGAAATAATCCGGGCAGTCGAAGCCGACATAGTCGGCGTTGAGCGTGGTCTGGCGGCGCATGCGCTTGTCGAGCAGCACGGCGATGGCGCAGCTTCTGGCGCCGCGCGACAGCATCAGGTCGCGGGCGAAGGAGAGCGTCTTGCCGGATTCGAGGATGTCGTCGATCAGAAGCACATCGCGGCCGGCGACCTCATTGTCGATGTCGCGCAGCACCTTCACCTCGCCGCTCGTGGTGCCGGCGCCGTAGCTGGAGATGAAGATGAACTCGACCTCGGGCGACAGGCCGACATCGTGCATGGCCCGGATCAGGTCGGCTGCGAAGACGAAAGACCCCTTCAGCACCGAGATCACCAAAAGGTCATGGTAGTCGCGCCCGGCGATCTCCTTGGCGAGCTCGAGGTTGCGGCGGGCGATCGCCGACGCCGAAAACAGGACCTCGATGTCCTTGCCGCGCACAACTGGCATTTTCGCCCTCCAGGCGTTTTGCCTACAGGACCGCGACCTTCAGGGCCTGCGAAAGCGCTGTAGAACTTCTTGGTTTTTGCGCCGGGTCGCGCGGTTTTGTTTCGCCTCAGCCAGCAAACGTGACTGAGACGGCTTTGACGCCGTTTCTAGGCACATCGAGGCGGCTGGAAAAGCCAAATCTTTCGCCGGGCGCCAGCGAGCGCCCGGATGTCCCCAGCGTATAGCGGATGATCTGGCTGTCCTTGCCTGTGACACGGATTTCCAGGGGCGGCATTTGCACCGCCTGCGCGCCGTCATTGGCGGCCTCGCCGTCGACGAACAGCACAGGTTTCGGCCCTGATGCGTCGATGCGCGAGGTGATGCCCGAGATGCTGAGCGCGGCCGCCGGCTGCGCGACGGCCCAGAACGGCGATTGACGGACCAGCGCATGGCCGCCGGAGACCCAGAAGGCGGCGAACGCGGCGCCGACACCGGCAATCCAGAATAGCGGTCCGCCACGCGACGCCGGCCGCCGTTCGGCCACGGCCTCCGGCTTGCGCAGCATGCCCATGCCTTCGATGGCGGCCGTGCTGGTCGCGCGCGAAGGCGGAGCCGGCGGCGCTTCCGGCCTGGCCGAAGGACGCGGCAGCACCTCGTAATCGGCGTCCACGACGTCGATCACTGGCGCGCGCGCTTCCTGCGCGGCACTTGTCCCCAGCCCGGTCATGATTTCGCCGGAAACCGGGCGCGCGGTTCGTTGCTCAGCCATACGGCCTGGTAAGCCCCTGTTCGCTGTTCGTTTCTTTTGGGTAAACGCAAATGGTTAACGCTTCCCCACCGGAACCCCGGTGATGCACCGAAAAGCATCGAAAATTAACCAAGGGTTAACCATGCGGGCCGATGGTCTTTTGAGAGAAAGGGCTGGCGTTTCGCCGCCGAAAGTTCCAGGTCGTCGAACGTGATCCGCTTCGAAAATGTCGGCCTCCGCTATGGCATGGGTCCGGAGATCCTCCGCGACATTTCCCTGCACATACCGGAGCGCTCCTTCCAGTTCCTGAGCGGGCCCTCCGGCGCCGGCAAGACGACGCTGCTGCGCCTGCTGTTCATGTCGCTGAAGCCGACGCGCGGGCTGATCACCATCTTCGGCAAGGACCGCTCGCGCATCTCGCGCAGCGAGCTGCCGCACCTGCGGCGCCGCATCGGTGTCGTGTTCCAGGATTTCCGCCTGCTCGACCATATGACCACCTATGAGAACGTCGCCCTGCCCTTGCGCGTGCGCGGGCGCGAGGAGGCGAGCTACCGCACCGACGTCACCGAACTGCTGAAATGGGTTGGGCTGGGCGAACGCATGCATGTGCTGCCGCCGGTGCTGTCGGGCGGCGAGAAGCAGCGCGCCGCGATCGCCCGCGCGCTGATCGAACAGCCCGAGATCCTGCTCGCCGACGAGCCGACCGGCAATGTCGACCCGCCGCTGGCGCGCCGGCTGCTTCGGCTGTTCATCGAGCTCAACCGTCTCGGCACGGCGGTGGTGATCGCCACCCACGACCTCGGCCTGATGGAGCAGGTCGACGCGCGGCGCATGATCCTCGCCGGCGGAAGGCTGGACATCTATGACTGAGCTCTCCGCCGACCATCTGCATGACCAGCCCGCCGAGATGGCTGGCGTGGTGCAGCGCCCCCAACGCAGGATGGCGCCGATCGTGCCGGCGCAGAACATTGCCGGACGGGCGCTGGTGCTGGTCATCGCCATCATGACCTTCCTGTCCTGCCTCACGTTCGGCGCCGTGACCCTGGTGCGCGACACCGCGTCGGTCTGGGAGAACCAGATCTCGCGCGAGGCGACGATCCAGATCAAGCCGGTCGACGGCCTCGACATGGAGGCGGCATTGGCCCAGGCCTCGCAGATCGCCAGCGAGTTTCCCGGCGTCAAGGGCACCAAGATCATCGACCGCGACGCCACCGCCCGCTTGCTGGAGCCGTGGCTGGGCACAGGTCTCAACATCGATGAATTGCCGGTGCCGCGCCTCGTCGTCGTCACCATCGACGAAAACAGCCCGCCCGACTTCGCCGCCATGCGCGCCGCGATCGCGCCCAAATTGCCGACCGCGGCGCTCGACGATCACCGCACCTGGGTCGACCGGCTCGTCACCATGGCCCGCACCACGGTGACCATCGGCATCGCCGTGCTGGTGCTGATGCTGTCGGCGACCGTGCTGACCGTGGTGTTCGCGACGCGCGGCGCCATGGCAGGCAACGGCCACATCATCGAGGTGCTGCATTTCGTCGGCGCCGAGGCGCGCTTCATCGCGCGCGAGTTCCGTTGGCATTTCCTGGTCACCGGCATGAAAGGCGCCGCGGCCGGCGGCGCCGCCGCGATTTTGGTCTTCATCGTCTTTTCCTGGTGGTCGTCGCGCAACATGGCGACGCCCCAGGCCGACCAGGCAACCGCGCTGTTCGGCAATTTCGCCATCGGCTCGGCGGGCTATCTCGGCGTCGGCCTGATGGTGCTGGTGATCGGCGCGCTGACGGCGGCGACCTCGCACGCGACGGTTGTAACCTATCTCAGCGACATCGACATGCGCCAGCCGGACGGAGGCTAGGCACGGTTTCAGAAAGCGAAAGCCGGTTCTTGGAGACGATCACGCCATGCAAGAGTATGATCACGCAAGGGAAACTGCCGTAACGCAATGTGCGCCTTCTCATCTATCAAAGGCCGCATTTCAGGATTAACCATAGGATGATGGACGCGCAGGACACGACCGGAACGGCTGGACGGATGCCAGTTGTTGGTGCCCGTGCGCACGGGCGTGGCAATCTGGCCCGCCTTGCCATCGTCCTTCGGATCTTTGCTTTCTCCGTGCTGGCACTTGCGGCTCTGTTTGCCGGCGGCTTCGGCTGGTTCGCCAGCACGGTCAGCCACATGACGACGCCCGCCAACCCCGCCAGGGCGGATGCCATCATCGTTCTCACCGGCGGCCAGTCGCGCCTCGACGCGGCGATGGACCTGCTCGCTTCCGGCAAGGGCGAGCGATTGCTGATCAGCGGCGTTCATCCTTCCGCCAGCCGCCGCCAGTTGCAGGCCGCGACCGGCGGCGACAAGGCGCTGTTTTCCTGCTGCGTCGACATCGACCGCGCCGCGCTCGACACCATCGGCAATGCCGAGGAAAGCGCCAAATGGGTGGAAAGCCACGCCTATGGCAGCGTCATTCTCGTCACCAACAACTACCACATGCCGCGCAGCCTGCTGGAGATGGGGCGGCTGCTGCACGGCGCCAAGCTGGAACCCTATCCGGTGGTCAACACCAATCTCGGCAATGGCGGCTGGCTGACCAAGCCGGAAGCGTTGCGCGTGCTTTTGACCGAATACAGCAAATATGTGCTGGCTCTGGCGCGCGGCATCGTCCCGCTGCGCCAGACTGCCGACGGCATCGCCCTGGCGGAAGCCTCGGTGGTCAAGAGCGACAAGCCGCCAGCCCGCATCATCCCTTAGCCTCGACCGCGCGCAGGCGCTCGACCTCCTGTTCGAGGGCCGCAATGCGCCTGTCGCGATCGGCGAGCGCCGCCGCGACGTCCGCAGCATCGAAGCGCTGCGGTATGTGCTGCTGGCAGTTGGCATCCCAGGTCGAGACGGTGAACAGGATCACCTGCTCGGGACGCGCCTTGTAGCCTTGCGGCATCAAGCTCGCCGTCAGTTCGGCGTCTCCCTCGACGACGCGCGCCCTGCCCCAGATCTTGATGCGCTGCCGATGGGCATAGTCGATCAGGAACAGAAAGGCCTGCGCGTTGTCGGCGAGATTGCCCTGGGTGATGAACTGCCTGTTGCCCGTGAAGTCGGCGAAGCCGATCGTCTTCTCGTCGATCACCTTGAGGAAGCCCGCCGGCCCGCCGCGATGCTGGATGTAGGGCTGGCCCTCGCCATTGGCGGTCGCCAGGAAGACGCTGGTCTGCGCCGCGATGAAGGCGGCAAGGTCCGGCGTGATCGTATCCCGCCAGCCGCCGCGCTCCTCGACCCGGGAATAGGCATCGCGCGAGCCCTTGCGCGCCTGGATGGCCTTGACGCTCGGCGTGAAGGCGACGTCGCTGGTGAAAGCATGGGCGTTCATATGGCGCTGTCCTCCAAGGCTGGTAGCCCGCCGAATATAAGCCTTCCATATTTCGGATGCAGATGGCATATCTGGAATAGTTCCTTCCATTTTATGGAAAGATCATGGATCGCCTCGAAGCTATGTCGCTGTTCGTCGCCGCGGTGGAGGCCGGCAGCCTTTCGGCCACGGCACGCCGCTTCGGCATGCCGCTCGCCACGGTTAGCCGCAAGGTCTCGGAACTGGAACGGCACCTCAACACGCGCCTGCTCAACCGCTCGGCGCGGCGGCTGACGCCGACCGCTGCCGGGCAGACCTATCTCGCCGCCTGCCGCCGCATCCTGGACGAGGTCGGTGAGGCCGAGCGCGCCGCGGCCGGCGAATACAGCGCGCCCAAAGGCGAATTGGTCGTCACCGCGCCGATCGTCTTCGGCCGCCTGCACGTGCTGCCGGTGGTCGCCGATTTCCTCGCCGCCTATCCCGAGGTCGATATCCGGCTGACGCTGTCGGACCAGATAACGCAGCTGGTCGACGAGCATATCGACCTTGCCGTGCGCATCGGCGATCTGCCCGATTCCAACCTTGTCGCCATCCGTGTCGGCGCGATCCGCCGCGTCGTGTGCGCAAGCCCGCCCTACCTTGCGGCCCATGGCACGCCGCAAACCCCGGAGGACCTGGCCGCGCACAGCTGCGTTACGTTCGACAACCTCTCGGCCCCTGCCACCTGGCTCTTCGCCGGCGGCAAGAGCGAGATCACCGTGCCGGTCCATTCCAGGCTTCGCGTCAACACCGCGGAAGCCGCCATCGACGCCGCGACCGCCGGGGTCGGCTTGACCAAGGTGCTGTCGTACCAGGTCGCCGCCGCGATGCGCTCCGGCGCGCTGCAGGCAGTGCTGCGCGAGTTCGAGCCGCCGCCATGGCCGGTGAGCCTCGTCCATGCCGGGCAGGGCCTGCTGCCGGTCAAGCTGCGCGCCTTCCTCGATTTCGCCGCCCCGCGCCTGAAGGAGCGCCTGACGCAAGCGATGTGGTAGGAAATCGGGATCGGCCCTCGCTCGCTGGCCGTTTCCTTTTTGCCCGCGCTTGGTGTAACCAACGCACTCTTCCTCACCGGGCCTTCCCGCATGCTCTATTTCCGCTCGCTGGCGTTCAACCTCGTCTTCTACCTCAGCCTGGTCGTCCAGATGATCTTCTGGACCCCGTACTATTTCCTGTCGCCGCGCCACCGGGCCTGGTTCGTGCCCAAATTCTGGTCGCGCACCTGCATGTGGCTCTACGACAAGATCGCCGGCACGAAGAGCGAGATCACAGGCGTCGAGAACTTGCCCGAAGGGTCCTTCATCCTGGCGCCGAAGCATCAGTCCTTCTGGGATGCGATCGCCTTTTTTCCCTATCTCGATGACGCGCTCTACATCCTGAAACGGGAGCTGACCTGGATCCCCTTCTTCGGCTGGTACATCATGAAGATGCGGATGATCCCGGTCGACCGCGGCAGTCGCTCCAAGGCGCTGAAGGCGGTCGTCGCCGCCACCAGAGCGGAAATGGACCGCAATCCGCGCCAGCTCATCATCTACCCCGAAGGCACGCGCCGCGCTCCGGGCGACGAGCCGGCCTACAAATACGGCATCGTCGAGATCTATTCGCAGCTAGGCGTCCCGGTGGTGCCGGTCGCCCATGTCGCCGGCCTCTACTGGCCGCGCCGCAAATTCCTGCGCTATCCCGGCACCATCAAGGCCCGCTTCCTGCCGCCGATCCCGCCGGGACTGGCCAAGGACGAGTTCATGAAGCGGCTGATCGGCGAGACCGAGGCTGCCTGCGACCAGCTCCTCGTAGAGGCCTCGCGCGCGCCGAATCCGCCGCCGATGCCGCCGACGGCGGCGAAGCGGCTGGCGGAGCTCGCGGCGGCCGGAAAGGCCAAGGCCTGAGCCGCAGCTCCGTTTCGCCGGCCTAAGGCCACGCCGCCAATGCCGTCGTCAGCACCAGCGTCGCCGCGAAAGCCAGGTTGATGATCCGCGAGGCCAGCGGCCGCCGCAGGAAGCGGGCGAAGGCCGCCCCGGCAAGCAGCCACAGCACATGGATGGCGACGATCATCAGCGTGAGCACCAGGAGCTTGGTGACAACCCCGAGACCGGCGACGCCCGACGAAGCGCCGGCGAAGACGGCGGCGATCGCCACATAGGCTTTCGGATTGGCGACAGCGAGCAGGAAGCCGCCCGAGAATGTGGGAGGCGCCATCCCGTTCTCGCGCGCCGCCAGCGGTGGCGCCATCGCTATTCTGTAGGCCAGGTAGAGGATGTAGATCGCGGAGGCGATCGCCAGCACCGGCGCCATGCCCGGCAGCGAGGCAAAGATCGCCGTCACGCCGGAAGCCACCACCAGCAACACGAGCGTGGTGCCAACGATGATGCCCGACGTGTAGCGCAGCGAGCCGCGCAGGCCGAAAGCGGCGCCTATTGCGGTGACGCTGATCGTCGCCGGCCCCGGACTGCCCATCACGACGGCGGCGGCAAGCACCAGCACCAGCACCTGCTGCCATGGCTGCGAGAGGGACAAAAATCCGGCCATACGCGTTTTCCGCATCGTGTCGCGATGCGCAAAACGTTATGGCGCAGGGGCCGTCGCCGTCTTGAACGATCGTGTCGGACCGTCCGGCAAGGGCCACCACGCCTGCAGCGCGCCGGCAGCGCCGGGCTGGAGCAATTCCAGGAAAAGTGTGAAACGGTTTTCCGTCCGGAATTGCGTCAAAACAAAGAGATAGAGCGGTTCGCCGTTTCCGTGAAACGGTGAAACGCTCTAGGCGCTCGCCCGGTCCAGCGCCGCGACGTCGTCGGCGCCGAGCTTCAGCGACGCGGCGCGCACCAGGCTGTCCACCTGCGCTGTCGTCGTGGCGCTGGCGATCGGCGCGGTGACGCCCGGCCGCGCCATCACCAGGCCAGCGCCACCTCGGCCTGCGTGGCCGAATGCCTGGCCGACACCGCGTCGAGCGCGGCGAGGATGCGCATGCCGCGATCGTTGAGATAGCTGGCGACATCCTCGCCCCGTTCGCTTTGGCCGAGGTCGGCCTTGCCGCGGTATTTGCCGCTCAGGAATCCCTTGGCCAGGCTGAAATAGGTGATGACGCCGATGTCCTCGGCCACGCAGAGATCAAGCAGCGGTCCGTCGAGCGACGAACGGTCGTACAAATTGTATTCGGGCTGCAGCACGTCATAACGCGGCAGGCCGCGCAGGCTCGCCACATCGAGCGCCGCGCGCAACTGGCCGGCATCGAGATTGGAGCAGCCGACATAGCGGACCTTGCCCTTGGCAAGCAGGCCCTGATAGGCGCCGAGCGTCTCCTCGTAAGGTGTCGCAGGGTCCGGCCAGTGTGACAGATAGAGGTCGATCGCGTCGGTCTGCAGCCGCTTCAGCGAGGCGTCGACCGCCTTTTCGATATAGGCGGCGGAAAGGTCCCGCCTGCCCTGGCCCATGTCCGAGCCGACCTTGGTGATGACGACGATCTTGTCGCGGTTGCCGCGGCTTTTCATCCATTTGCCGATGATGGCTTCGGATTCGCCGCCCTTGTTGCCGGGAGCCCAGCGCGAATAGACATCCGCCGTGTCGACGGCGTTGAGGCCGGCATCGGCAAAACGGTCGAGCAGGTCGAAGGAGGTCTTCTCGTCGGCGGTCCAGCCAAAGACATTGCCGCCCAGGACCAGCGGCGCGATGGAAAGGTCGGTGCGACCGAGACGGCGTTTTTGCAAGACTGATCTCCGTGATGCGTGGGATGATGCCGGGCAAGCCCGGCTGGGGGGCAGCAGCTAACCTAGGTCCTGGATTGCCGAGGTCAAAGGCCTGGCCATTCTTTTCCGGCAGGCCAGCGCTTCACAAAGGCGCGACCCGCCGCGCCACGTCCTCCAGCCAGTGGTCGCGTATGCTGAGCGCCTTGAGGTGCTCCAGCGTGCTCAGCACATAGTCCTCGTTGCGCCCGGATTGACCGACGGCGCCGCGAACGATGCTTGCCGCATGCGCCGTGTCGAGCGCGCCGGCATACTGCTCATGCGCGCGGTCGACGATGTAGGCAACCGCCTCGACCCTGCCGTTCGCTCCCTTCCCTGTCCCGTCGAGCCGGATGTCCAGCGTGCGTTCGAGATAGACGCTGGTCACCAGCTCGCGCTCGCGCAGATAGGCGAGAACCTCGCCGCGCAGGTCGCCCGGCACCCGGAATGCCAGCCCGACGCAGGAGCCGCCGCGGTCGAGGCCGAGCACAAGGCCCGGCCGCCGGCGCGTGCCGCGATGCACGAAGGAATAGACGCAGAGCGCCCGGCGGTAGCCGTAAAGGCGCGCGCGGCGCGTCTCGACATGCGCGAAACCCGGGCGCCAGATCAGGGACCCATAGCCAAAAACCCAAAAATCGCCCATATCGCCAAGCCTGATCGCGCGAGTCCGACTCTAGGCCGGAATCGGTGTTTTACGTCTTCCTGCTTGTTGCGTAACAACCGCCCGCCCGCAATATCAGGGGTAATGAGAGCTGCAGCATGACGTCAACTGACGAGCGCCCGCCGAACTTTCGCCGCCGGCTGTTCTGGCTCGCTGCCTTCATTGCCGTGCTGTTCGCCCTCTACAGCGCTGGCTGGTTCTATCTGGCCGATCGCGTCAGGACCGAGGCCGACAAGGCGGTTGCCTCGCTCAACGTCAACGGCATCGAGGCCGGTTGCGCCAACCTGACCGTCAGCGGCTATCCGCTCAGCTTCGCCATCTCCTGCGACACGCTCGCCTATGAGGACGATGCCAGGAACGTCGCCGCCTCGACCGGCAGTTTCAATGCGGTGGCCGAAATTACGCAGCCCCTGTCGCCAGTCGCCGATCTGCGCGGTCCGCTCAGGACCTCAATGCCCGGCATGACGCCGCTGTGGATCGACTGGGACAAACTGCGGGCGGACGCGAAGCTCTCCTGGCCGCTGCCGCGGCGCGTCGCGCTGAAGGCCGAGGGCCTGTCCGGCCAGACCGATCCGGCCGACAACAGCGATCCCGTCGAGCTGTTCTATGCCGGCAAGGCCGCCGGGCAATTGCAGCCGAACGGCCAGGACATCGGCTATGTCGGCAGTTTCAACGATCTCGAGATCGACGCCGACGCGATCGGCGGGCGCGTGCTGCCGCCGCTCGACGGCAGCGGCGAGGCGACGCTGAAGAACGGCGTCGCGCTGATCAGGACGCAGCCGAAGAGCCTGCGCGGCCAGTCGGTCGACATCGCCAAGCTCGACCTGTCGTCGGGCGAAGCGCGCATAACCGTCTCCGGGCCGCTATCGGTCGATGCCGAAGGGCTCATCGACGCCGAGCTGACGATCAAGCTCAGGGATCCCAAGGCGGTGGCAGCGATCCTCGGCGGCGCCATCCCCGAGCGCAAGAGCGAGATCGAGCAAGGTTTTGCCGGTCTGGCGATGCTCGGCAACGAGCCGTCCGTGCCGCTCAGGATCGTCAAGGGCAAGGCCTCGCTCGGCTTCATCCCGCTCGGCAAGATCAAAGCGGTCGATTAGAGCATGGCCCCAATAAGTGGGAACCGGTTTTTGGACAAGACCAGGCTCAGACAAGGGATAGCGATCTGATGGAGAAGCCGGTCAAGCTCCTGAGCGTCGGCGCGTTCACCCTCGATACGATCCTTCGCCTCGACACGCTGCCCGCGCATCAGGGCAAGTTCATCGCCTCCGATGGGGTCCAGATTGCCTCGGGCATGGCAACCAGCGCCGCTTGCGCCGCCCGCCGTCTCGGCGCCGAAGTCTCGCTCTGGGCAAGTGCGGGCGACGATGCCGTCGGCGACCAGCTGGTTGCCGAGATCGAGGCCGAGGGCGTCGATTGCAGCCTGGTCCGACGTGTGGCCGGCGCGCGCTCGGCGCTGGCCGCGATCCTCGTCGACGCGCATGGCGAACGCATCATCGTCCCGTTCTACGACCGCGAGGCGCAGGCCGACCCCGATGAATTGCCCGCCGATCTCTCCGCCTTCGACGCCGTGCTGGTCGACGTCCGCTGGCCGGGCGCCGCGGCGCTCGCCCTGAACGCGGCGCGCGCCAATGACCGGCCTGCGATCCTCGATGCCGATACCGCACCGCTGGAGGTGCTGGAGCAGTTGCTGCCGCTGGCCACGCACATCGTCGCTTCCGAACCCGCGGCGCGCATCGTCTGCGGCCATGCGCTCGATCCGGAAACCGCCTGCGCCGATCTCGCCAGCCGCACCGATGCGTTTGTCGCCGTCACCGGCGGCGCGGCGGGAAGCTGGTGGCACGACCGTTCCATCGGCTCGGTCCGCCATGTCGCGGCGCCGAGGATCAAGGCGGTGGATACGCTGGCCGCTGGCGACGTGTTCCACGGCGCCTTTGCCGTCGGCCTCGCGGAAGCCATGCCGCCCGAGCAGGCCTTGCGCTTTGCCAGCGCCGCCGCGGCGCTCAAATGCCAGCGCTTCGGCGGCCGGCTCGGCGCGCCGGACCGGGCAGAGACGCTGGCCATGATGGCCGCCCATTGGCCGCCGTCGAGCTGACTAAGCCTTCGTTTCCGGATGTTCGATAGCCTGGCGGCCGAAGTCCGGCACGTCGATATCCTGCCCGGCGTCGATAATCGAGCGGCGCACCGCCCGCGTGCGCGTAAAGAGGTCGAACAGTTTCTCGCCGTCGCCCCAGCGGATCGCCCGCTGCAGGAAGGCGAGATCCTCCGAGAAGCGCGCCAGCATTTCCAGGATGGCGTCCTTGTTGTGCAGGCACACATCCCGCCACATCGTCGGATCGGAAGCCGCAAGACGGGTGAAATCGCGGAAGCCGGAAGCCGAATATTTGATGACTTCCGTCTTGGTCACCGATTCCAGATCGTCCGCGGTGCCGACGATGTTGTAGGCGATGATGTGCGGCAGGTGCGAGACAATGGCCAAGGTCATGTCGTGATGCTGCGGGTCCATCGTGTCGATGTTGGAACCGCAGCGCCGCCAGAATTCTGACAGCCTCTCCAAGGCCGCGGGATCGGTGCCTGGCACCGGCGTGAAGATGCACCAGCGATTGTCGAAGAGATCGGCAAAGCCCGCATCCGGCCCCGACTTCTCCGTGCCGGCCAGCGGATGGCCGGGAATGAAGTGCACGCCTTCCGGCACATGCGGCTGCATCTGCGCGATGACGGACGCCTTGGTCGAGCCGACATCGGTGAGAATGGCGCCCTTCTTCAGCGCCGGCGCGATTTCTTCGGCGACCGCGCCGGAGGAGCCGACCGGCACCGAAACGATGACGAGGTCCGCATCGCGAACCGCTTCCTTCGCGTCGGTGGTGTAGGAATCGCCAAGGCCGAGTTGCTCCGCCCGTGCCAGTGTGGCGGGGCTGCGCGTCGAGATCGCGACATGCCGGGCCAGTCCCTCGCGACGGATGACGCGGGCC